>NZ_JAASHD010000006.1:0-97096 GCF_019734375.1 Clostridium sp. K04 | reverse complement strand
AAAGCTTCAGCTTCATTAACTATTTTTTACTTTGTGGATAACCGCACTTGAAAAACATTAAGTTTTTCAGTGCCCTCCCTATAAAATGGTGTGCATTTTTTATTAAGATTCTAATAAATTATCAAACTCTCTACTTACATTCCAAGTATGATAGTTATTTCCTTCTTTAGTGTGATTTTCTATAAAATCTTCTAAATTAACTTCAACCTCAGTAAATTCATCCAATTCAATCTTAACAGTATCATCTTCAGTAAATTCGATACTAGTAATTTCTCCTTGTTCTATTTCTTCACTACCATAGTGAAATATTACTCCTAATTCTACTAATGTATCATAGCTTTCCATTAATTTTTCAACTTTATCTTTTGTCATGTTCTTCTCCTTATACTATTACTTTCAAGAATATTATATTAAAAATTGTACCTTTTTCAAGCTCACTTTTTACATTTATACTTCCACCATGAGCTTCCATTATCTTTTTACTTAGTGATAATCCAATTCCTATACTCTTAGGATTTATAGAATTTTTTCCTTTATAAAACCTCTTGAATATATTTTTAAGTTCACATTCATCTATACCTTCACCATTATCGCCTATTGTAATACTAATAGACATAGGTGTTTCTTCAAGAATAATTTTAATTTCCCCATCAATACTAGTATGCTCTATAGCATTTTTTATTATATTACTTAAGCCTTCAGCAATCCACTTTTTATCATGAAAATAATATCCTTCACTATTAAGCGCTAACTCTATACTTTGATTTTTATCATTAGCACTTACTTTTAACGGTGCTACAGCATACTTTATACTTTCACTAAGTGGTATCATTTCTTTATTATAACTTACTGCATTACTTTCTATTCTTACATAGTGAAGTAGATTTATTTTTCTACTTCACTTTTTACTATTTATACTTAATAGCTTTATAAATATAAAATCCAATGCTACCAAATAAGATAAATAAAGATATAGGCAAAAATATTATTGATAAATTTTTACCACTACTCATTGCTGTTGATATACTCATTTGAATATAAAAGAAAATTGCTATTGTTTCTACATTTAGTACCCTAATAAAAGTACTTGCCATTAAATATTGCTTTTCTTTATTTCTTGGATTTATTTCAACCGGATAATTATATACCTGTGGAAACTTAGATAAAATTGCTATTCCTATATAACTCATTAATGCTATAGGCAACAAAATAAATATTGTATTTTTAGAACCATAAGCATCAACTTCCCCCTTAAAATTGTAATGAGTTGGTATTATATCTGGTGCCTTTCCCCAGTATATAAAAGTCATAATTACTAATGCTACAGCTAAAATTAATCCTATAATATCAAGACATTTATTAATCTTCTTATATTTATCCTTTATATCATATTTTCTCATTATTAATCTACTCTCTCCTCCAATACCCATTCTTTATCTTGTATTTGCATTATAATAACCAATTACCATTTCACATAATATATATTAGTAATATATCGTTAATTCATCAAATTAAAAATCAGCTTTTAATATCTTATCTCCTAATTATTTTAATAATATATTTAATTATTTATTACTACTTAAATGGTACAATATAACACTAGCATTCCTCAACCCTTTCCATATTACAAAGCCCCTAAATATTTCAAATTATTTACTATTTAAATTTAATGATATAAAATATCTTTGTGGTTATTTTTGGAATTTTATTAAAGGAGGTTATATCTTTGATAGGAGTTATTGATGTAGGTGGTGGACTTAGAGGAATATATGGCGCAGGAGTTTTTGATTTTTGCCTAGATAATAATATTAATTTTGATTATGGAATAGGTGTTTCTGCTGGAAGTGCTAATATTGCATCATTTTTAGGAAAACAAAATGGACGAAACTTAAAGTTTTACTCTGAATACATTTTTAGAAAAGAATATATGAGCTTTCACAACCTTTTTAGGAATGGTTCTTATATTGATTTAGATTATGTTTATAGTGGACTTTCAAATTCTAATTGTGAAAACCCCCTTAATTATGATGGAATTATAAAATCAAATAGTATTTTTAAAATTGTAGCTACTAATTCATTAACCGGAGATACTATTTATTTTGATAAAAGTTCATTATCTAAGGATGACTATGATGTTTTTAAAGCTTCTTGTTGTATACCTATTGTTTGTAAGCCCTACACTATTGATGGTATTAATTATTTTGATGGTGGCCTTTCAGACCCTCTTCCTATAAAAAAAGCTATTAATGATGGATGTGATAAAATAGTACTTATACTTACTAAGCCTGTTGGCTTTGATGAACCTGATAAAACTGATAGAATATTAGCAAAATTACTTAATAAAACTTATCCACTTGCTTCTCAAAAACTTCTTAATAGACATAAAAAATATAACGAGGGTATTGAAATAGCATTAAAATATCAATCTCAAAACAAAGCTTTAATAATAGCTCCTGCTGATTGCTGTGGTGTAAATACATTAACTAAAAAAGCAGAAAATTTACTACAACTTTATAATAAAGGTTATAAAGATTCCGAATCACTATTAAGCTTCATCAAATCTGATTCTCAAGCAATTGTTTAACTAAAAAAAGTGTTGTTCACTTTTTTCAGTTAGTAGTTAAGGAATAAATTCAGCTAACTGAATTCTAAAAATATATAACCAAAAAAAACTACTAGCAATTTGATCCTTAACTACTAACTAAATTTATGCATAATTTATATAATGTCTGCAGTAGTGAATCTTATTACTTTTGAAAGCTCAGAAAGAGACATTTCTACTTGATATCCAATTTTTCCAGCACTAAATATAATCGTGTCATAATCTTCAGCTGAAATATCTATAACAGTTTTAAAAAACTTTTTCATTCCAATTGGTGAGCATCCACCATGAATATATCCTGTTAAAGATAATAAATCTTTTGATTTTAACATATCTATAGATTTTTCACCAACTATCTTTGCTGCTTTTTTTAAATTTAACTCTTTTTCAACTGGTATTACGAATACATAATTATTCTTACTTTTACCAACAGTAACTAATGTTTTAAACACACGCTTTGGATTTTGGCTCAATGCTGATGCAACTTCACTCCCACTTACGGCTCCTGTTCCAACATAACTGTGTGTTTCATGTTTAATTTTTTTCTGTTCTAAAATTCTCATTACATTTGTTTTTTCATCCATGATATCATCCTCTTATTAATTCATTAATATAAAAATTATAACATAATCTAACACCACATTTAACATTCTCTGTTTATTTAAAGAAAAACTCACTATTACCTCTCACCCATAAAGGTAAGTTAATTTAGATTAATTAAAATTTACTTATAGTATACTAATCTTGAATTAACAAAATATAAACTAAAAAAAGCTGTAGTTTAAAACTACAGCTTATAATAATCTAAAATTATCTTCTACTTTGTTCTTTTTTAGCTCTTCTGCAAGCAATACATCTTACAGGTTCGTTATCGAATCCTTTTTCTTTGTAGAATTCTTGTTCTCCTACTGTAAATACGAATTCAGCTCCGCAATCTCTGCATACAAGTGTCTTATCTGTCATAATTATTCCTCCTAAAATTAAAAGATTTTAAATCGATAATATAATCCCTAATTTACGAGAAACTACCTATCCAAATGAAACCTATTTTTTTGTTAGCATTTTTGCTACTCATTTAGTATAACATACTATTTATTATATTACAAACTTTTTATTTATTTTTAATATAATTTATAAATCCTTTACTTATATCTTTCAAAATAATGTATAACTAATTTATAACTTAACTCTTGGAATTATGTATTCTTCAATCTTAAATTCCTTATTTATATACTTATTAACAAACCAACAAGTTAAATCATAGGAGCATCTATGTAATAATAACGCTGATTCAGTATTATCTCCAGTATTTATAGAGGCTATATTAATTATTCTTCTTATTTTATTAAATATTTCTAGTCCATTTTTATCTATATTCGTTTTACTATCTAACTCTTTTAATCTATCATTCTGATTCATTCCCATAAGCAATCCTAAACTTTCAAGCTTAGCTACCTCTTGCGATAAATTTTCTGAAAATATTTTTGCCTTTGATATTGATATATTGGCATCCTCAAATAATGACTTTTCCATAGCTACTATATAATTATTTAAATATCTATAATCTTTATTTAATTCTTTATACACTTTATTTTCCGTAATTGTCCCCACCTTTTCTAAAATTATTTTAAACTAAAACCTTTTTAGTAATTACTACCTTTACTCATTTTTATATAATATATAAAAAGTGTTATAGTTCATGTATACTACAACACCTTTTCACTTTTATTTATTATTTTTGATATACCTTTTTTCTCTATGATTTCCTGTCTTCTTTCTATTTACTTTACTATTTCCTTTATTACTTCTATTACTTGAATTATTATTTCCCCTGTGTTCTACGTTAACTATTGGTTTAATTATTTCATATTCCTCTTCTGCTAACACCGGAATAGATTTTCCTATAAGCTTTTCAATATTTCTAAACATCCCCTTTTCTTCTTCATCACAGAATGTTATAGCAATCCCTGAAGATCCTGCTCTTCCTGTTCTCCCAATTCTATGCACATAAGTTTCAGCTACATCTGGCAAATCATAATTTATAACATGAGATAATTCATCAATATCTATACCTCTAGCTGCAATATCAGTAGCAACTAATACTCTTATATTTCCTTCTTTAAAATTATTTAATGCCAACTGTCTTTGATTTTGAGATTTATTTCCATGAATAGCTGCAGCTGTTATTCCAGCTTTTTCAAGATCTTTTGCTATTTTATTTGCTCCATGTTTAGTTCTTGAAAATACTATTACAGATTTTATACTTTCATCCTTTAATAAATGTGTAAGTAATGACTTTTTATTCTTTTTAGGTACATGATATACACCTTGTGAAATAATTTCAACAGTTGAAGAAACTGGCTGAACCTCCACTTTTACAGGATTATTCAAAATAGAATTTACAAGTTTCATTACTTCCTTTGGCATAGTAGCTGAAAATAATAGATTTTGTCTTTCCTTCGGAAGTCTTGATATTATTTTCTTTACATCATGAATCATTCCCATATCAAGCATTCTATCTGCTTCATCAAGAACAAAATATTTTACATTTTTTAAATCAACATGTTTTTGATTTGCTAAATCTAAAAGTCTCCCTGGAGTTGCAACTAATATATCTATACCAGCTTTTATCTTTCTAACCTGAGAACTTTGATTTACTCCACCAAATATAACTGTATCTTTTATATCTAAATACTTAGAATACTCAGCAAAACTTTCTTCTATTTGAATAGCTAACTCTCTTGTAGGTGCTACAATTAAAGCTTTTATATTTCTATCATTATTTTTTTCCTTATCAGCAACTATATTTTGTAATATTGGAATTGCAAAAGCAGCAGTCTTACCAGTTCCTGTTTGTGCACATCCTAAAATATCTTTTCCTTTTAATACTACAGGAATTGAATTCTCTTGTATTTCAGTAGGCTTTTCATATCCCGCCTCTTCCACTGCTCTTAAAATTGGTTTTATTATATCTAAATCTTTAAATAACATATTTTCTCCTTTGTAGTTAAAATAAAAAAAGAAACGCAAATAAATGCTAAATCACTAACATAGCATCTATATAGCGTTTCTCTTTATTAAGTATATATCATTTTTCAATTAATAGCATTAACTTTTTAATACTATATATACCCATATTTCTATAATATTTCCTTAATAATAAAAACTTCTCATTTCATATTTACCAATATCTTATTAATTTAGTTGCTCAATTTTATAATATCCATTCTTAATAGGCAACCAATACTTTGATCCACTTGAAAACAAAATTACTTTTTTATTACTATTTTAGTTTTATAAAATATAAAAAGACTATTTTAAATTATAATATGAAACTATAGTTTTATAATATTAATTTTAAAATAGTCTTTATAACTCATAATTTTATGCTATTATCGATTCATTACTTTCATTTTGAGCACTATTACTTTTTCGCTTATTTATAATATAATCAACAATTATTGCTATAGCTCCATCGCCTGTTACATTAGTTGCTGTACCAAAACTATCTTGAGCTGCATGCAATGCAATCATAATTGGTTTCTCCACTGCCCCAAATCCAAGCATTGATTCTAAAAGTCCAAGTGCTGCCATAACGCCACCCCCTGGTACTCCTGGAGCTGCTATCATTGTAACACCTAACATAAATATAAACGGCATTATCATACCAAAAGTAGGTGTTTGACCATTCATATACATAACTGCCATAGAAGTAAGAACTAAAGTAATAGTGTCCCCTGCTAAATGTATTGTTGCTCCTAGAGGTACAACGAAATCTAAAACTTCTTCACTAATATTATTTTTCTTAACACATTCTAGTGTTACTGGTATAGTAGCTGCCGAAGATTGAGTTCCTACAGCAGTCATGTATGCTGGTATCATGTTTTTTATTAATTTAAATGGATTTTCTTTCTTAATAGCTCCTGCAATACAGTATTGTATAAGTATATAAGCTAATTGTAATGAAAATAATAAAATATATACTATTCCAAAAGACTTTAATGTATTAAAAATCTCTCCACTATAGCTTAACTTTGCAAAAACACATCCAATATATATAGGTACTAATGGAATTAAAACATTAGTTACTATCATTAAAACTATTTTATTAAATTCATCTACTACTTTTAACATAGCACTGTTCTTTATTTTAGATAATCCTATTCCCAATATAAAAGCTAATGTCAATGCAGACATAACTCCCATAATTGCTGGAATTTCAATTGTAAAATAAGGTTCAATAGTTTGTCCTTCTTCACTCAATGCTATACTTCCACTTATTAATTTAGGTAAAATTCCTGCTCCAATTAAATATGCAGCAAACCCAGCTAATAATGTAGATAAATAAGCAACTATTGTAGTTATAAGAAGACCTTTTCCAGATTTACTTCCTAATGAAGCTATTCCTGGAACTATAAAACCTACTATTATCAGTGGAATTATGAAAGATAAAAAATTTCCGAATAACCCACTAAAGGTTGCTAGTATTTTTACTGGAAATTGAATATTATTAGCCCCACATAATAATCCAATACTAATTCCTAATACTAGACATATAAATATTTTTGTAATTAAAGATAGTTTCTTCATTGAACTTGCCCCCTTTATTTGTCCTCCAACAAAACACACTTGTCTTTCATTAATACTCACTATACCCTATTATTTACATAATGTCAAATTTTATTTTTAAAAAAAATCTATAATTTTGTGAGTACATTCAAAATTATAGATTAACTTTCTCCAACTTTTTAAGTATATGATTTAAAAAAATATCATTTTTATAGCAAAAATAATTAGTGTTATCCCTCCAAAAAAATCTGCATACTTAGAAACAAATTCTATCTTTCTAATATATCTACATAAATAAAATGCAAATGTACATAATACTAGTGTTATAAATCCAATAATTGAGCAATCACCTATTACCCTTATTATATTACTTATGTAACTAAATCCAGTAAATCCAACTACAAATGCATCAATACTTACAGATATCCCCAATATTAATACTATACCTTTTTTTAATAATAAACTTTCATCTTTCTCCTCATTATCAAATCCATCTTTTATCATTAGTATCCCTACAACAGCTATGGCTATTCCCCCTACGACTTTAGGAATTGTAGTAATATAAGTTTCAAATAGATGTCCACAAACTCCGCCTAAAAAAAAGAATAAAAATTGAAAAAAAGCAAAGGAAATAATAAAGCCTATTTTATTTATTCTTTTTATAGCTGAATTAACTCCTATACTTATACTTACTCCTACAGCATCCATAGCCAATGCTACACCTACTATAATTAAATCCTTGAAATTCATCCCATCCTCCATTTTACAGTATTTGTATAATTTTATTATATATTTTCTCTACCTATGATTCATATTGTAAATTTTATTTTTTTATCTTTTAATTTACTCTTTTTTGTTGTATAGTATATATTGTATTCGCTAATTAACGAAATAGTATATCACATTAATTCTTAAGTATTAGATATTAATGTATATTTACATAAAACTATAAATTTTTAATTTTAATAAAAGGAGCGTATTTTAATGGCTAATTGTATCATAGCACAATCAGGAGGACCAACATCAGTAATTAATTCTAGCGTTGTTGGATTATTAGAGGCAAATAATACTTTAGGAACTTTTAACAAAGTCTTTGCAGGTTTAAATGGAATAGAGGGTATCTTAAACGGTAATATAATTGAACTTTCTTCATTTTCACAAGAAGAAATAAATAATTTTAGATATACACCTTCATCTGGTTTAGGTTCTTGCAGATATAAAATGAAAAAACTAGAAGAATCTACTGAAGAATATGACAAATTATTAGAAATATTAAAAGCTAATGATATTAAAGCCTTCTTTTATGTTGGCGGAAATGATTCTATGGATACTACTGCAAAATTAAGCGCCTATGCTAAAAAAACTGGAATAGATATTAAATTTATAGGTATTCCTAAAACAATAGATAATGATTTAATGTATACTGATCACACACCTGGTTTTGGTAGTGCAGCAAAATTTATAGCTACTTCTGTACTTGAAACTTACTTAGATTCATCAGTGTATATAAACAATGGAATATTCATATTAGAAACTATGGGACGTGACACTGGTTGGTTAGCTTCTGCTGCAGCATTAGCTCAATTAAATGGAAAGCAAGTTGCTGATTTCATATATTTACCTGAAACTGCATTTGATATTGATAAATTTTTAATAGATGTAAAAAATAAATTTGAAGAACAAAATCAAGTTTATATAGTAGTTTCTGAAGGAATAAGAACTGCTGAAGGTAAGTTTGTTGCTGAAGCTCACGCACAAGCTCATGATAAATTCGGACATGCACAATTAGGTGGCGTTGGTAATTATCTTAAAAACTTAATAATTTCTTCTGGTATAACTAGCAGAGTAAAATCTTTAGAACTTGGAGTTCTACAAAGATGTGCAATGCATTGTGCCTCTAATATCGACATAGAAGAGGCTTATGAAGTTGGATATGAAGCATTAAGACAAGCTTCTCTTGGAAAATGTGGGTATATGATAGGTATAAAACGCGAAAGCAATACTCCTTACAAATCATCATACTTCTTAATAGAAGCTGATAAGGTTGCAAATAATGTTAAATATTTCCCAACTGAATGGATAAATGAAGAAGGAAATAATTTAAAAGCTGAAGTTCTTGAATACTTATCTCCTTTAGTTTCTTCAGTTCCATCAGTTATTTCATCACTTCCAATGCCAGTATTTAAGGTATTTAACAAATAACTTAAGGTTAATCAATGGTTATAAGTTAGTAGTTAGTAGTCTTAGGTATAAATTTAGCTAAGATGGTTTTAAAACATATTATCCAAGAAGCTCGCTCTAGAGTTTCTTCCCTAACTACTAACTACCAACTCAAAACTATTTAGCATACCTCCTACATAAATACTCTATAGTTTCTAAAAATATATTTGCTTCCTTTTTGGTATTATATATTCCCAAACTTACTCTAACTAATCCCGGTACTCCATTTTTACTAATATAATTTTGAAGTTCATTATCTGCTATTCCTAATACTCTTCTTGTATATGGATGTGAACAAAATCCTCCTTGCCTTACTCCAATACCCCTAACTTCTGAAAGTTTTTCTCCAACCTCTTCATAGCTCATTCCATCAATAGTAAATACTAAAATTCCTAATCTATCATTAATATTTTCATTATCAGCATATAATCTCACTCTACTTAAATCTTTAAGTCCATCAATTATATATTTTAATAATTCCTTTTCATTTTTCTCTATAGTATCAAATCCTATCCTCTCAACTTCTTTCATAGCTTCCATAATAGCTACAGCCCCAAAAAGATTAGGTGTTCCTGCTTCATTTTTTTCAGGAGTATTTAACCATATTTCTCTATCATCTAATACAAGATCTACAGTACCACCACCTTTTGAATCTGGTGGGTTCATATTGAAACTTTCCTTTAATCCAATAATTGCACCACTTCCAAATGGAGCATATATTTTATGTCCAGAAAAAACTAAAAAATCTATATTTTCTGAACTATCTTCTTGGCACATAGATACCCTTTTATGAGGAACTAATTGTGCCCCATCAACTATGATTTTACCTCCATATTTATGAATTAATTTGGCTATTCTTTTTATATCATTTATATATCCAGTAACATTTGAAGCTCCTGTTATTGTTATATATTTTATACGTTCCCTATACTTATCCACTAACTCTTCTATATCATTAATATTTATTCTTCCATCTTCACGTACTTCTACATACTTTAAATTACACTTACCTCTCCAAGGTAAATCATTTGAATGATGTTCCATTCTTGTTGTAATTACAATGTCATCTTTGCTATTGATTAATATATTAGATAGCATATTTAATCCATCAGTAGTATTTGCAACAAAAATTGCTGTATAGATATCCTCTGGCGCATTAAAATACTTCAAAAGATAATTTCTACTCTCTTCATATAAATCACTACAATATAATGATTTTTGTCCATCACCCCTTTCAATTGACCCATAATATTCACTTGTTTCTAAAATTTTTTTCATAACTCTTTTAAAAGGCGGTGTAGTCGCTGCATTATCAAAGTTTATAGGAATAATCCTTCCCTTACCTTCTACATTAACCTTTTTATCCAACCCTACAAATAGTTTTCTTAAATCATCTTTATTATCCTTATGCATAACAATTCCCTCCAATACAATATATTCCTTGTTACATCGATTGTTACATCCACTTTCTTGGCACCCTTATTTGTAATATCTCCTTTATAATACTCATATTCTATAAAGTAACATATGTGTTTAAAATACATATATTATTAATAAATTTATTATTTGGAGGGGAATAATGAGTTCAAAAAAAAATAATAAAGACAATGATGATTTAAATTTTATACCTTTAAATATTGATTCTACACTTTCACCAGATGGTTCAAAGTTTCCATTGCTTCTTAATTTTGATGAAATATCACTTTCAGGAATGTACGGTGGAATGTCATTAGGTTTTTCAAATCTTAATGCCACTCCTATTCCATTAGACTTAGTTGGATCAACAACTTCTGTAATTGCACCACTTACACCTTATCCTAAAAATATACCTACTATAAATGATGATAATACCCCTTATACACCTAAAACAAAACAACCTAATAATAATAATAATAATAATAATGCTAAAAACCAAAACAATAATTCTAACTATCTAGAATATCCAGCGGAATCAGATGATGATTTTCTTCATTCATACAATGAACCATCACTTAACGAAAGATACTTAGATAATCCTGTTAATGCTGTCGATATATTAAGGAATTTCGATCTTTCTTTAGATTATATTTCAACAGATTCTCGTAAAAACAATTGTACTGAAGAAGATGTGAATAAAATTTTTGATATAATTGAAAGTGATCATTCTGGAATATTAGCTACTATGAAAGCCTATAGGGTTCCTTATCCAATAGCAAAGCTATTAATTAAAAAGATTATTAAAATTTCTTTAGACAATTATAATAAGTAGGTGAGTTTTATGGAACAATTTAATAAATCTCTACCTAGAGTAAATACTAATATAAGAATTCTTCATGCTAATCCAACTACATCTAATATAGATGTTTATATAAATGGTTCACTCTTAGCAAGTAATGTTGGATTTGGAAAAATTTCTAAGTATTTTACTATAACACCTGGAGAGTATAACTTTCAACTTTATCTAACAGGCACTTATGATAAACCTATACTTTCTCAAGATATTCAGTTAATTGCCAATGCAAATTATACTATTTCATTAGTTACATTATCTAATAATTTGTTTTTATTTAGGTTAAAAGATGATAATGTTCCCGTAACAAAATCTCAGGCATATTTAAGATTCATAAATCTTTCACACAATTCACCATTATTAACTTTATCATTACCTAATAATTTCATCTTATTTAATGAAGCTGAATATTTAGAAACTACTAGTTACTATCAACTTTCTCCTGGAATATATAATTTTGAAGTATTATTTGCATCTTCAGATGTTACAGCAAAATATATAAAAAATATAACTTTAGTCGGTGGAAAATTTTATACAATCTATATACTTGGAGTATTTAACGGAAAACCAGTTATAGGTTACTTGCTCACTGAAGATTTAATTTAAAAAAAGGAGTTGTTTTTTAAACATCTCCTTTTTTAGATTTGATAAGGTTTTAGTATAATAGTATAATTAAAAGGTATAATTTAAATTGAGGTATTATATCAAAAGCTTATTATAGTCTCAAGTTTAAAGTTTTAAGTTTAAGAATAAATTCAGCTTAACTGAATTTTTAAAAAGTGATACTAAAGTTTTATGTTTGACTTAGCACTTATAACTTTCTAAACTTCACAGTTAAATTTTGATACAGCCTCATATTACTTATAAGACTTCACTATATTACGGAGGAAATTATGATAATACTAAGTTGTAAAGATATATGTAAAAGCTATGGAGTAAGGGATGTTCTTAAAGATATTACCTTCTCAATTAATGAAGGCGATAAAGTTGGAATCATTGGTGCCAATGGTGAGGGAAAATCTACCCTTTTTAAGATAATAACAAAAGAAATATCTCAAGATTCTGGTGAAGTTTTTATAGACAAAAATAAAACACTAGGTTATTTATCTCAAAATTTATCACTTGACTCTGATAAAAATATTTACGAAGAAGCTATTTCAGTTTTTGAAGAAATATTAAATATTGAATCGAGACTTTCATCATTAGAAATAAAAATGAGTGAGCCCTATGATGATAAAAATGCAGCATATCATGAAAAGCTTATTAAAGATTATACTACTCTTCAAGATTTATATTCACATAAAGGTGGTTATGTCTATAAAGGTGAAATTTCAAGAGTATTAAAAGGTCTTGGCTTTACTGAAGATGATTTTTATAAACCAATAATTACATTAAGTGGTGGACAAAAAACAAGAGTTGCATTATGTAAATTGTTATTACGTAAACCTGATATAATATTACTTGATGAGCCTACTAATCACTTAGACTTAGAAGCTATAAGTTGGTTAGAAGACTATATGAAAAATTATAAGGGAACAGTTTTAGTGATATCACATGATAGATTTTTCTTAGATTCTGTTACTACACATACTTATGAAGTAATAAGTGGTAAAATAGAATGTTATAATGTTCCTTATACTAAATTTATAGATTTAAGAAAAAAGAATTATGAAGCTAAACTAAAGGCTTATAATTTACAGCAAGCTGAAATTAAAAGACAAGAAGCCATAATTGAAAAGTTCCGTTCATTTAACCGTGAAAAAAGTATAAGAGCTGCTGAAAGTAGAGAAAAAGCTCTAGATAAAATGGAAAAAATTGAAGCTCCTGCTCATGAAAAAGAAGCCTCTAAAATTAAATTTGAAGCTTCAGTAAAAAGTGGATATGATGTTTTACATATAGAAAATATGGCAAAATCTTATGGTGAAAAAACTTTATTTTCAAATTTAAATTTAGACTTAAAACGTGGAGAAAAAGTAGCATTAATTGGTGAAAATGGCCGTGGTAAAACTACTTTATTTAAAATAATAATGGATACTGTAGAGTCTGATACTGGAGTAAAAGTATTAGGTACTAATGTTAATGTTGGCTACTATGATCAAGAACAATCTGATTTAAATTTAGATAAAACAATTATTGATGAAGTTTGGGATGAATTCCCTAACTTAACAACATCAAAACTTAGAAGCTATTTAGCCTCATTCCTTTTTACTGGTGATGATGTATTTAAAGTAATAAAAACTCTTAGCGGTGGAGAAAAATGTAGAATTAATTTGTTGAAGCTAATGCTCTCTAAATCTAATCTTTTACTATTAGATGAACCTACAAATCACCTTGATATTATGTCAAGAGAGGCTTTAGAAGATGCAATTTTAGAATATGATGGCACATTAATGGTAATATCTCATGATAGATACTTCTTAAATAAAGTAATTGGACGTATACTTGAATTAAAAGAAGATGGAGTAACTGAATACTTAGGAAATTATAGCTATTACCAAGAGAAAAAGCTTAATCCTAGTAGATTTGAAAGTTATGAAGAATTAGCTAATGGAAAAACTAAAACTCAACTTAAAGACGAAAAGAAAAAGAAACGTGAAGCTGAAAAAGAAGCTAAAGCTATGCAACTTAAAATTAAAAATCTAGAAAAAACTATCTCTGAAAAAGAAGATGAATTAACTCAATTGCAAGAACAACTTTGTCTTGAATCAATATATTCTAATCCATCTGAAAGCCAAAGAGTTAATAACGAAATTAAAGAATTAGAAGAAACTATTGCTAATCTTTATGAAGAGTGGGAATCACTAGCTTAAACTTATCTTATTAATAAATGCTTTTAAATATTTAATAAAAAATAAAAATAAGAAATTAGGAATTTTTATCTTAATTTCTTATTTTTATTGTGTTATATACCTTCTTTTATAAAACTCACAAAAAAGGTAGTGTATCTTTTAAAAATACACTACCCTTTTTATTAAGCTGCTTCTACAATACTTTCTGAAGTTTTTTCCTTAACTAAGTTATTAAATATAAATTTTCTTATCATATCCACTGGAATTATTGTGAATGCCATAGCTATTATAACAAGCCAATGTCCTGATGTGATTGGTGTACAACTAAAGAAGTCACCACCAACAATAGTTAATATAACTTGAACTACCACTATAATTCCCATCACCTTTAAAAAGCTTATATTTTCTTTAATATGTTCAAATATATTTACTGTATTACTTCTTACATTGAATCCATTAAATACTGCACAAAGTACAAACATTGAAAAATACGCTGTCATATGCTCTTCTGTATTTGAAAACATATTTACAAAGAATGGAGTCTTTAAGAATATAAAACTTAAGATTGTTACCCAAGCACCAGCAAATAGAATTTGATTCATCATAGTACTAGAAACTATACTTTGAGTTCTTGATTTAGGTTTTTCTAACATATACTTTTTAAGTGCTGGTTCAGAACCTAAAGCTAAAGCACCAAGCCCATCCATAACTAAATTAATCCATAGTATATGTGTAATCTTAAGTGGCTCTTCAATACCAAAGAATGGAGCTATAGCACAAACAGCAACTGCACCTACATTTATTGTTAATTGGAATTTAATAAATTTTAAGATATTATTATAAATCGTTCTACCATAAAGTATAGCATTTTCAATTGATTTAAAATTATCATCTAAAATTACTATTGCACCAGCTTCTTTTGCTACATCTGTACCGCTACCCATTGCAAAACCAACATCTGCTCTCTTTAATGCAGGAGCATCATTTACACCATCGCCTGTCATACCACATACAAGGTTTAATTCTTGAGCTAATCTTACCATCCTTGATTTATCTGTTGGTAATGCTCTAGCAATAACTCTTAAATTAGGTATAATAGATTTAACTTCATCATCAGACATCTTGTTTAATTCTTCTGATGTTAATGCAACATCAGATTTAGATTTTAATAATCCAGCTTCTTTTGCTATAGCAACTGCAGTTTCTTTTCTATCACCAGTTATCATTACAACTTGAATACCTGCATTTTGAACTTCTTCTATAGCTTGTTTAGCTTCTGGTCTTACATCATCTCTAATACCGACAAAACCAACTATAACTAAATCTTCTGGTAATGTATCATCAACTAATTCACTTTCGCTATAAGCAAAAGATAATACTCTCATTGCTCTTACAGCTAGTCCATCAATTTTTTCGTTAATTTTATCTTTATTTATAGCTACAACATTTCCATTTTCATCTATCATTTTAGTAGCTTTAGCAAGTAATCTTTCTGGAGCACCTTTGTATACAGTTTTTCCATCTAACTGACTTGCAGAATATTTATTAGCAGAATTAAATCCTTGAGATTTTTCTACTGTAATATTAGTTAATTTATTCATTTCTTCTTGAGTTAAAAAATTTAATAATGCTTTATCTGTAGCATTACCACCAATAACTTTACCTTCAGCGTCAAACATTGCACCTGTATTTTTACCAATACAAAGTTTCATCATTTCTTTTACCATAGAACCCTCTTTGTAACTATCTTTTAAGTTACCATCAAAGAATTCTACTACTTCTAATTGCCCTTTAGTAATTGTACCTGTCTTATCTGAAAATAAAATATTTAAAGAACCTGCTGTCTCTATTCCTATTGGTTTTCTAACAAGTACGTTGTTTTGTAACATCTTAGATGTATTTCTCATAAGAACAATAGCAATCATAAGAGGTAATCCTTCTGGAACAGCCATAACAACTATAACAACCGCAAGCATAATAGCTTCTAATACATCCTTAAATACCATTACACCACCACTGGCAAAATAATCAGAAAATCCACCTGCAACAATTACCTTATGACCTAATAATGCTAAAGCTATAACAACTGAACCTATATAACCAAACATTGAAATTTGTGATGCAAGCTTAGAAAGCTTAACTTTTAATGGACTATCTACTTCATCATCAGCCATATCTTCTGCCATTGCACCCATCATAGTTTTCATACCAACTTTAGTAACTTCCATTATACCTTCACCATTGAATACAACTGCACCTCTAAATAAAGAATGCGCATCAACAAAAGTATCACCAGTTACATCTGCAGTCATTGCAGCTTCTTTATAAGCCTTAGAATCATTAACTGCAAACTTTTTACACTCTTCTGCCTCACCATTAAGAGCTGAATTATCAACCCTTAAATCACCTTGATAAAGATATCCATCCGCTGGAATTTTATCACCACTTTGAAGAATTACCATATCCCCAACAACTAAATCATCAATTTCAATTTCTACTATTTTTCCATCTCTATGTACCTTACATACATCTTTCTTAGTAGAATCTTTTAACTTTCTATACTCATTATCACTTGCCATTTCAGTTTTTGCAGAAATTCCAGTAACAAGTAATACGGAAACAGCTATCCCAATAAGTTCTCCAAACTCTGCATATCCCATAAATGCCATAATAGCCATAATTGCTGCAATTGCAAGTAATAGCTTTATCATTGGATCATCAAATGCACCCTTAAACTTGTCCCAAAACGTTTCTGGTTTAGCTTCATGAATTATATTATCTCCATGGAGCTTTCTACTTTCCTCTACTTGACCTTTATTAAGTCCTTTAATCATTACTTCCTCTCCCTAATATAAATTTACATATTTTTTATAAAATATAGTATATCTACTATATTATCACTTATTATTACATATTAAAAACATTATTAATATATATCTAAAAATATACACGCAAAAGCATCTTTATCTTTTGCATGTATTTCCTTCATTACTGATATAAAGCTAATACTCCATTTAAATCTGCTATTTTACCTTCTCCTACTGCTTTAAATTGCCATTCTGAACCACTTCTATAAAGCTCCGCAAAAATTACTGATGTTGCAGTAGAACCATTTTCTTTCAAATTAAATCTACAAATTTCTTTTTCATTTTGATCTAAATCTATTAATCTCACATATGAATTATTTATCATTCCAAATGTTTGTCTCTTAGCCATAGCTTCATGTATAGTAACAACAAATACAATCTTAGCTATATTAGGATTAATATTTTCTAAATCTATGTTTATAGTTTCATCATCACCTTCACCAGCACCAGTTCTATTATCCCCTGCTAATGAAATTCCTTGCCCTTCTTTATTATTAAAGAATATAACATTTGATACTGTATTGAATTTATTATTTGAATCTAATAAAAAAGCAGCTATATCTAAATCAAAATCAAACCCATTATTTGATATATCCCAACCAGCACCAAGTTTTACTCTTTTTAATCCTGGATTTCTCTTTGTTAAATCTAAAATATCATTTTTATTTAAATTTAAAATTCCTCCTGTTTGAGAAGTACTATTTGAATTTCCTGTTAAATTTCCAAATCCTGAACCTAAATTAATTCCCATTTCTTACACCTCTATTTGTACATATTTGCTAAAGAAGAAACCGTTGCATGTAGTAGTTCTCCTCTTGCTTTAAATTGCCAGCTTCCATTTTTTCTTTCTAACTCTGCAAAAAGTAAAGCGGTATTATCTCCACCATCTTCGGATAGATTGTATCTACAAATTTCTTTATTTCCACTATCTTCATTTAATAATCTAATATAAGCATTTTTCACCTTAGAAAAGCTTTGCTTTCTTGCTACTGCATCATAAATATTAAGAGCAAAAATCACTTTACTACAATTACCTGGTAGCTTATCTAAATTAACTGATATCTTTTCATCATCTCCATCACCTGCGCCTGTTCTATTGTCACCATGTAAATATATACCTTGACCATTTAAATTTCCAAAGTAAATTACTCCTCTATTTATAAGTTTATCATTTTCGTTTAATAATATAGCAATTAAATCTAAATCATAATCAGCACCTAATTTGAAGAAACCTTTTTTAGCAACATCCCATCCCGCTGCTAACATCACATTCTTTAATCCTGGCTCTGTTTTTGTTAAGTCTAAGACATCATTCTTTTTTAAATTCAAAACTCCTACCATATCTTTCCTCCTATAAATTATTTATTTAACCCCTACACGGCATATTTAGTTAATAGTTGCAGTTGAAACTACCATAGTAGTTTCTAATAATTTATATTTTTTAAAGTCTGCTAAAGCAGACTTTATTCATTAACTAATAACTACATATAAAGTCCTAAAATTCCATTTAAATCAGCAATTTTACCTTCTCCAATAGCTTTAAATTGCCATTCACCACTTTGTTTGTACAACTCTGCAAAAATTACAGAAGTAACAGTTGATCCATTTTCTTTTAAATTAAATCTACAAACTTCTCTTTCATTATGTTCTTCATCTAAAATTCTTACATATGAATTTTCAACCATTCCAAAAGTTTGTCTTTTAGATTGTGCTTCGTGAATTGTAACAACAAAAACTATTTTTTGAACATGTGGCGAAATAGCTTCTAAATCTATTCTGATTCTTTCATCGTCGCCCTCACCTGCACCAGTTCTGTTATCACCTTCTAAGTAAATTCCTTGCCCCTGCATATTATTAAAGAATATAACATCATCTGGAATATTTTGTACTTTGCCATTTGCATTTAATAAAAATGCTGCTATATCTAAATCAAAGTCTTGCCCTATTGTTGCAACATCCCAACCAGCACCTAATATTACCTTTTTAAGCCCTGGATTCTTCTTAGTCAGATTTAACACATCATTCTTTTTTAAATTTAAGGCATTAACATTGTTATTACTTGAACCTGAGTAAATATTATTCATCATTGAACCTAAATTAATTCCCATTTTTATACCCCCTTAGGATTTAAGTATTATTTATAATTATCTTATGTGATAAATTATACCATTTAACAAAATGCTTTTCAACTCTTTTTACAGTATCAAATAAAATTTTTTAATTCATTTTTTATTTTTTATTAATATTTAATTTAAAGCTGGCATTATGCCAGCTTTATATCTTAATTATTTATTTTTCATCCTATTATAAAATTAACTTTGTGCTATATTTTTCTTCATGCTATGTTTAATTCTTTCAAGTTTAGCTGAGTTCTCAATTCTTTGAATTCTATTAGACTCTTGAATTGCTTTTGTATCTTCAATTCCTTTCATTATAGTTTCAAATGATTTTTCTAATGTAGATATAGCAACAGAACTTCCTGAAGCCATTTTAGCAATTTCCACAGACTGTCTAGCGGTATTTTGAGAATTTCTCATAATAAGCTCATTTGTCTTATCATCCAATTGTTTTATTGATTTAGCTTGTATTTCTTGTCTTTTTAAAATAACTGCTTGAGCTAAACATTGTTTAAATATAGGCAATGTAACTATAAATGAAGAATTAATTTTTCTCATTAAATTAAAGTTAGACATTTGAATACTTTGAATCATTGGTGCTGCTTGAATGGCAACATTTTCTGCAATTTGAAGATCATAAACACGTTGTGATAGCATCTCTTTACTTATTTCAAGTTTTTGTGTTAACATCTGTTTTTCTTCTTGATTAATATCATTATTAATAGAAATTTGTGAAATATATAAATCTATTTCTTCTAATGCTAATTCACCTGCAACAATATACTTTTCAAGCAATTGATAGTAATGAAGATTAGCATCATATAATTTTTTTAAATTAGCATTTGATTCTCGTATGTCATTTTCATATTTTTTTAATAAAAGATACACCTTTTCAACTTCATACCCCATAGTATCATATTTTTGAAATAACTTTGCCACACTATTACCTACACCTTTCATAAGTTTAGATAACATTGATTGTTTTTCTGTACCTTCTAATTCTTTGACATCAAATTTATCCATTATTTTGGTTAAGTTTACTAACATTTCACTAACTTCTTCTGATTTTACTGCCTTCATTGAACTTAATAATTCATCTGATACCTTAGAAATATTTTCACTTGCTTTTTGCCCAAACATTACTATAGAATTTGGATTTTGAATTTCAACTTCTCCTGTTAACTTCTGAACCTCTTCCATGTTTCTTAATCTTTGTTTATACTCTGAAATTGTAGCCATATCAAATTCTTGATTTTGTATTTGCATACTTTCTTGAGGATTCATATATCCATATTGATTTTGATACCCCATTTCTATGTTTATTTGCTCACCTGATTGCCCTTGGTAATTCATCTGTGCATTTTGATATGCATTATAATTATTATTATTTTGAAAATCACTATTTATTCCATTAAATGATTGTCCCATATTATCATTATTATAATTATTCATCACTATCACTCCCACCTTTATTTATTTTTTTAAAAACTTTGAAAAAATCCCCTGCTTCATACTAATTAACTCTTTATAGGTTGAATCATATTTCATTACTTCCAACCTAAAATCATTTAATACTGTTTCTTTTATTACATTATTAATGTTAAATAATCCAGATGGATTAAAAATCACTATATCTATGCCAATAGTATGTATATATCCTAAAAGTAGTTGCATCGATTCTGGTAAGACCTCTTCCTTTTCAAGATAAATAACTATCTTAGGAACAGCACCTGTAAAATCAAAATTATCTACTAATCTGACAATACTTTCATTTAAACCTAAAACTAATACAAGTAATCTTAATACTTCTTCTTTATTAAAACTTTTATTATATAACTCCTTACTAGTAATAGTTTCATTAAATTTTTTAAGCAAAAAATTTTGAACATCTTCACTATATTTAGAAAATTTATATATAGGAAGTTTTTTGATTGCTTCAATATCAAAAGTACCATCACTTAATTGACAAAACATAATCTGATACATATCATCTGTAAACTTTACGTCCTCTGAAAAATATATTCCATTAAACACTAAAGTATTAGATGATGAAGTGCAATATTTTACAAGCTTTTGATATTCAAACTCATCTTTATACATTCCATCTATTTTCTTAAAGAAGCATGGCACTCTAACTGTATCTCCTTCAACCTTAAATCCACTTCTTAATTTGCAAGGTTCATTCCAATAAATATATATATCCTCTAAAACAGTATCTAATAATACACTCTTAGTATAACCCTTTCTAAATTGCCATGGCTTAAAAACTCCTGTTCTAGAAAATAATTGTTCCTCTACTTCTCTTTGAATTTGCTTAGTAATTGTTTCAAAATTATCAATAGCTTTTCCTTTGCTAGCCCTTTCATTAAATGATTCTATACTCAAAATTCCCATACTTTTTATACATTCACTTAATCTATCTTCTTCTATCTCACTCCAAAATTCTTCTTTTAACGGATTGATATAAATAACATCATATCCCATTTTATAAAGCATAATTAGAAAATAAATTTCATGTCTTTCAATATTTCCATAATAAATACATTTAGGATTTATACTTGAATCATACTTTATATTCTTTGCATATGTATAAGTCCAAACAATTAACTTAGTTATAAAATTGTTTCTCACATTATCATTAAAGAAATTTTCTTTATTACATGCCATTGGAATAACATATTCTAATGCCTTCAAAAATTTTAAGTTAATTTCAAATTCCTCAAATATAGTAATTTCTTGAGAAGACATTTTATATACATCCATAAATGCAAGTTCATTAAATATATATTGAATTAACTCCATTTCTCCACTTAAAGGTATAGAACCATCAAATATAATACATTTATCTTCTTCTAAGCATTTATTTTGGATTGTCTTTATATAATTATCATAGTTAGAACTATCTTCTACACCTATAAATCTATAAAAATATGGCTTAAACTTATTGTATGTATCCTCTCGTTCGTAAATAGTTCTAAACATATACATTGTTATGTTTTTTAAATTTATAGCCATTTATCTTCCTCTTACTTTCTAAAAATTATACTTATATATAAATTTTACCTTATTTAATATCCATCTTTCAACACTTATCAACTTTATTTACCAATATTATTATTTTTTCACATTAACACTCTTAAATACATATTAATCTTTGTTTAATTATTTTTCTTCAATAAAAATATTATTGTACCTAATGCTATAAAAATACCATGAGCGTAATATTCCCATGGTATTTTTAATAATTTCATAACTTTTATAAGATTATAAAACTAAATTTTAACTAAAATCTCATTTATATCTTCACTTACTTTAAGCCTTTCACTATAAACCCAATCTACATCAAATTTTAAATTAAATATCTTAGAAAAAGAATAATACATATTAATCTTTTGATAATAAATTTCTAAGTCATCAAGGTTTCCTGTAAAACATTCTGGCTTTGTTATTTCTTTAGCCTTAGCAACAAAAACCTCCTCTACATACTCAAGGAATTTATTCATAAGTTCTTCACTAGCAACATCAAAAGGAACTTTTAATAAATCCCATTGATCCTCTTCCTTAAGCTTATATCTTTTAATTTTTTCTAATATCAATAAATATTCACTAATATCCATTTTTGTATAATAATCCAGCTTTTCTTCTCTAGTTTTCCATAAAACTAGCTTTTCATTTAATGGTAAGCTTTTTATAGTAAGTATTGCCTCTGATGGACCCACAACTGCTTCTTTAATTACTTCATCTTTTACTTCTAACTTTCTACTTAGAAAATTATGTGTATCTGAAACCCCTGCAACATATCCAACATCATATATACCTTTTCTACCTGCTCTACCTGCTACTTGCTTTACCTCCTGTGAAGTTAACTCTCTCATTTCTTCACCATCAAACTTTCTTATAGACATGAATACAACTCTTCTAATTGGAAGATTAACCCCCATTCCAATAGCATCAGTTGTAACTAGCACTTTATTTTCTTTATTTATAAATTGTTCATATTGCATCTTTCTAACTTCTGGTGGTAAATCACCGTAAATAATACTAGTCTTAATATTTTTATTTGAATAATCTTGAGCTATTTCTAAAACCCTCTTTTTAGAAAAAACTACAATAGCATCGCCTTCTTGAACATCATTATAACTAAAGTTTTTATTTTCAACTTCTAGTGGTATACTTCTATGATATTCTTTTATTTCATAATCATCTTCACAATCATCTAGAATTTTAATTAATAACTCCTTAGCATTCATTGCTCCACAAACATGAATTTCATTGCATCTAAGCCCTAATAATGCTCTAGTCCATGCTATACCCCTTTGAGAATCATTAATCATTTGTATTTCATCAATAACTGCAATATCATAATTTTGCTTTAAATTAACCTTCTCAATAGTACATGAAACATGTGTTGCATTTTCATTAATTATTTCTTCTTCTCCAGTCATTAAATCACAAACTACACCTTCACTATTTAACTTTTCATAATTTTCTAATGCTAATATCCTAAGTGGTGATAAATAAACACCTTTTTTAGCTGTTTTTAATCTTTCTACTGCATTATAAGTCTTTCCTGTATTGGTATCCCCCAGATGAACATAAATCTTTCTTTTCATTCTTCTTGTTACCATGTATTCATCCTTAGGATTATCTGGAAATGCCTCTTCAAAAGCTTCTCCAATCAGTTTTGGTATATGTCTTTTTGTAAGAACTGTCATAACACCTGAATTTAAAAAAGTATTATAGTTTCCCCTAACTACCTCATAAAAATCAAAATCAGTATTATTTTTTTTATTATAATCTTCAAGCATCCTCTTAGAAATATCTTCTAAAAGTTCTTCATATCTATCACATACATCTTGATAGTCCTTAAAGCCTTCATTCTCCATTTCTTTTAATAATCTAATCTTCTTTCTAATTGAAGTTTCTTGCTCTATTAACGCTCCTACTTTTGAATGATGCGCTATTTCCTCTATTTGATTAATTTGACTCTTTAACTTTTTAAACTCTCTTAGTGCTGCATTCTTTTTCATATAATTCCTCCGCTAACCTATTAGTTCTTTTACCCACATTATTGCTTTTCTAACATCTTCCTCTTTATTATTTTTAAGAGGCTCCATAAAATCAATTTCTCCTATAAACTTATTATTAGGAATTTCTTTTTTTATATTATTAAAAAATTTAGTTGCTCCTCCCCCACCATGACATGCAAATAATCCAATATTCTTTTTTTCAATTTTATTATTTTTTAAAAATGTATTAAGCGGTGGTGCATAAGTTCCTACCCATATAGGTGTTCCAATAAAAATATTATCATATTGATTAATATCTTTATCTAAATACAAAAGTTCTGGTTTTTCTTTAAAAATTACACTTTTTCCTCCTCAGAAATATTTTTTAAAACCTTTATCACTATACTTCTTTTTTGTTTTTAGTTCTAATACATCTGCATTTATAGCCTTTGCTATTGATTCTGCAATTAACCTTGTATTTCCTTCTAATGAATAAAACACAACTAAATTCCTCATGGAATAATCTCCTCTTTTTTATATTAATTAATATAACATTATTATAAATCACTTTACATTATTACCCAACAAAAAATTCCTATGTAAATTTAAATCATATTATTTTCACCAAATTGAAACACAATTGACAAATTTAAATATTATACTAAATACATAAAGTGAAACAAAAAAATTTCCCCTAATACAAAAAATTCCTAGAAGATACCATCCCCCGGTAAATATTCTAGGAACTTTTTATTTATTTAAAGCCTCGGTAAACGTTTACTGTTGTTAAATTATACAATTAATTAATATACATACTACTCCTGCAATAACTAAAGAAATCATTGTTGTACTTATACTTATAGTTGTTTCTATTTTTGGTGATTCTTCATTTTTCTTTTCTAGTTCAAAGTTTTCATTATCAACCTTAGCTAAATATTGTGCATTGTTTTGTTCCATTACTTGAAATGATAATCCAATAGGATTCCCTCCTATAGAAGAAAAAACTCCTAACATGATAAAAAGTATTCCTTCCATAAAAAGTGCATCATTTAATGGACACATTGCAATTTTAGTAATTACCAATGCAGTAAGAATTAATACTGCAATTAGTATTGCCGCATACATAACGCATTTCCCAAATGATCTTATCCTACTTTTATACATAACATTTTTCCTCCCTCTTTATGTTATTTTCTTAATTCATTAAATAAAAAACTTAACTTATTTTTTACTTACCTACTATAATATACACAAATCAACTATTAATAATCACACTTTACTCCACATAATACATGATAAATTATAAATTTATAAAACTTGCTCTTAACCTAAAAAAAGCTAGTAAATTTCAATAAAGAAATGTAATTATAACTATCAATTTATCATTATAATCACTTAACCTTCTTATTAATTTCCTTACAAAATCAAAAAATTCCTAGAAGTAATTTATGTAAAATAATACTTCTAGGAATTTCTTATAACTTTATTAAACTTCTATCATTTTTAATATTATTAGCTTAAGAACATTTTCATATCATCTTCTACATTAGTTATTCCACCAATTCCAAAGTTTTCAACTAAAACTTTTGCTACATTTGGTGAAAGGAATGCTGGAAGTGTTGGTCCTAAATGAATATTCTTTACGCCAAGGTATAATAATGATAATAATACAATTACCGCCTTTTGTTCATACCAAGCAATATTAAATGCTATTGGTAATTCATTAATATCTTCTAACTCAAATACCTCTTTTAATTTTAATGCTATTAATGCTAATGAATATGAATCATTACATTGTCCTGCATCTAAAACTCTTGGAATTCCATTTATATCACCAAGATCTAATTTATTATATTTATATTTAGCACAACCTGCAGTTAATATTACTGTATCTTTTGGTAAAGCCTTTGCAAAATCAGTATAGTAATTTCTTGATTTAGCTCTTCCGTCACATCCAGCCATTACAAAGAACTTCTTTATGGCTCCTGTTTTAACAGCTTCAACAACTTGATCTGCTAACGCTAAAACTTGTGCATGAGCAAATCCACCAATGATTTCACCTTGTTCTATTTCTGTTGGAGCTTTACACTTCTTAGCTTGTTCAATTATTGCAGTGAAATCTTTTTTACCATTTTCATCAGCCTCAATATGAACGCAACCTTCAAATCCTGCTGCTCCTGTTGTATACATTCTTGATTTATAGCTTTCATTCTTTGGTGGTACTATACAGTTAGTAGTCATTAATATTGGTCCGTTAAAGCTTTCAAATTCTTCTCTTTGCTTCCACCATGCATTACCATAGTTACCTACTAAGTGCTTGTACTTCTTTAAATTTGGATAATAATGAGCTGGTAGCATTTCTGAATGAGTATACACATCTACACCAGTTCCTTCAGTTTGAATTAACAATTGCTCTATATCCTTTAAATCATGTCCAGATACTAAAATTCCTGGATTCTTACCTACTCCTATATTTACTTTAGTTATTTCTGGATTACCATAAGTCTTAGTATTAGCAGTATCTAACAATGCCATACCATCAACCCCTACTTTACCTGTTTCTAATGTTAAAGCAATTAACTCATCTACAGTTAAAGTGTCATCTACTAATTTAGCCAAAGTTTCTTGCATAAATGTATCTATTTCTTCATTATCATACCCTAAAGCATTAGCATGCTTTGAATATGCTGATAATCCCTTTAATCCATAAGTTATAAGTTCTCTTAATGATCTTATATCCTCATCTTTTGTTGCAAGAACACCAACTTCATCACTATTTGACTTTTCTTCTAATATTAAATTTAATGACTTAACTTCCTTATTTACGCCTACAATACCTTTAATCTTTTCTAAAATACCTGCTTTTTTGTCCATTTCTTCATTTGAAGAAGCGTCCCATAAAGCTACCTCTGATAAACCTTCTTTATTATCTAATTTAGCCATTAATTCAGCCTTTATTCTTAAAGTTTCCTTAACTCTACTATAAAATACTTCATTATCAAAATTAGCATTTGTTATAGTTGTAAATAAATTTAATGTAATAAAGTGATTTAATTCTTTATCTATTTTCTTTCCTTCTTTTCTTAATCTTGTTGTTACTTCTGATAATCCCTTAGTAACATATATTAATAAATCTTGCATATTTGCAAGCTCTGGACTTTTTCCACACACACCAAATTTAGTACATCCACTACATCCTGCTGTTTCTTGACATTGAAAACAAAACATCTTATTTTGCATATTTAAAAATCTCCTTTTGAAATATATTTTTTAACCTCATGTGCTTATTCTATATCTATATAAAAAAAGAATCCGTAACATTTGTTACGAATTCTTTTTTTTACATAAATAATTCTTCCTCTAAACCTTCAATATCTAATACTTTTATTACTTTTCTATTAAATTCAATATAATTCATATCTCTTAAATTAATCAATTCTCTTGATAAGGATGGTCTTGGAACTCCTAATAACGCTGCTATTTCTTCTTTTGTGTTTTTCAATATAATAGAACTACTTTTTTGTTCTTTTACTTCATTCAAAATATAATTAACGACCTTTTGTCTTATGCTTTTAAAGGATATACTCTTTATTTTCGAATTTAAAATAAAAACTTTATTACTCAATAAAGAAACAAAATTTTCTAATACCTTTTCTTCATTTGAGCATATCTTTAAAACATCATTTTTATTTATAAAAAGTATCTTACATTCACTTAAAGCAATAACAGTAGCTGGATAAGTTTTTGCTTTTGAAAATACTAATGCTTCTCCAAACACATCTCCTTCATCTAATCTATTTAATACTATGTATTTGCCGTTAGAATATAGTCTTTGTATTTCTACAACCCCATCTAAGACCAAAGCTAAACTTCCACACTCATCATCCTCATGTGCAATTATTTCACCTTTACTATAAGACTTTATATAATACTTTATTTCCTTTAAAACATTTCTTATGTTCTCATCACTTAATCCAATAAATAATTGATTTTTTTTTATTATTTTAATTATACTCTCCATATAATGCATTCCTTTTTACTCTTGTATAGGCAATATAATACTAAACTCACTCCCTTTTCCAATTTCACTAATTACAGTAATTTCTCCTCCATGAAGATTAATTAAATTCTTAGTTAAAGTTAATCCTAATCCACTACCTCCAAATACCTCAGAAGACACACTATTAACCTGACCGAATCTATCAAAAATATTCTTATGATACTTTTCATCTATACCTATTCCAGTATCTTTAACCCCTATTTTAACTTTTCCTTCTAATTCACAAATACTAACGGTTATAGTACCACCCACGTCAGTAAATTTAATAGCATTTCCAATTAAGTTTATTATACATCTTTCTATATCTAATTTATCACAATTTATAAATAACTCTTCTATTTCTGGATCAATTATAATTTCTAGGCCTTTAACTTCCGCAAGTTCAACCATTGATAAAGCAGTATCTTCAACAAGTGTTACTATATTTACCTCTTCCTTATCTAATCTATAAAACCCAGAATCTATCTTAGATGTATCAATAATATTATTAATTAAATTTAAAAGCCTCTGAGAATTTCCCTTTAAAGTACTCATATATGTATCCATTTTCTCAATAGATATTTGAACTCCAGATTTAGTTAATGAACTTATTAATTGTTCTATAGATAAAATAACATTTAATGGTGTTCTAAGTTCATGAGATAAATTAACAAAATAATTATTCTTATATTTTTCTAACTCTATAAGTCTTTCATATAATTTCTTATTTTCATTTAATTTATCATTTAGTTCTTGAGTTCTCTGTCTTACTAATGCATCTAATATTTTCACCTGATTATAATATATATATATTATAATTAGTATTATAATTATATATGTACAATATGCTATTGGTGTTCTCCAAATCGAATTCTTCACCTTAATATTTATCTCTAACACATCGGACCAAACACCATTATAATTTCTTCCAGCTATAAGCATTTTATATTTCCCTGGCGCTAGGCTTGCATATCTTGCGTAATTTTCATTACCAGAAAATGTCCATTCATCATCCATTCCTTCAAGCTTATATGCATATTGCATTTGGCTTATATTTTTATATTCCGGAACAAAAAACTTAATATATAACTCTCTAGAATCATACTCTAAAACAATATTATCTTTTTCATTTACCTCTATTCCTGCACTTGTCTTTATACTATCAACTATTACATTGCTAGTATTCATTTTTATCTTAATATCTAATGGATTAAATTCAGTTAATCCATTTACTCCTCCAAAATATATATTTCCCTGTGAATTTTTATGATATGAAAATCCATTGTATTCATTGGTAGCTAGTCCATCATCTTCGTAATACCTTATAAATTTATCTTCTTTTTGGTCATACATAGATATTCCATAGTTAGTACTAACCCATACATTATCATTATCATCTACTATTACACCATAAATAAAATCATTAGATAAACCATCACTATACGTATATGTTGTAAATTCTTCTCTTTGCTTATCAAATCTATTTAACCCACTTTGTGTGCCTATCCATATATAACCCGAACTATCTTCTGCTATAGCTCTTACATTATTAAAACTCAATGAATTAATATTATTATCATCAGCTAAATAATTCTTAATCTCGCCTGTTTCCTTATTATATCTTACTAATCCTCCTTCATTTCCAAGCCCAAACCACATTGTTCCTTCATTATCTTCATATATAGCACTAATAGTTTTTTCATATATCCCATTTTGCTCTAATATTTCATTATATGAAGTAAAATTTCCTTTTCTATCAAAGGTACATATTCCCCCTCTAGTACCTATCCAAAGTATTCCTGCTTTATCAATATATAATACTCTTATTTCATTATTTACAATACTATTCTCATCATCTGTTTTTTTATAAATAGTAAATTTATCATTACTTTTATCATACTTATTTAATCCATTATCAGTAGCAATCCAAATTTCATTATCTATTCCAGTTATGTCTTTTATTCTATTACTACTTAATGAATTATTGTTATTAAGATCACTATAATATCTAGTTACTTCATCATTAGCTTTATTTATTTTATTTATTCCAGCATTAAATGTTCCAACCCATAACATACCTTCACTATCTTCATATATCCCACAAACACTGCTACTACTTAATGAATTACTATCGCTTGAATTATTTCTATAAACTTTAAAATCTTTGTTTGGTAAGAACTTACTTACTCCATTAAATGTACCTACCCATATTACCCCTAATTTATCTTCATATAAACTAATAGTATTATCATCACAAATACTATATTTACCTAAATTATTTTTAAATGTATAAAACTTATCATATTGTTGATCAAACAAAGCTAAACCTTGATCTGTAGCTAACCACATATACCCATTTCTATCTATAAGTATATCTCTTATAAAATTACTAGGAATGGAATTTGGATCATCAGGATTATTAGTATATACCTTTATACTATTATCTTCTAAGTTCATAACATTTAGGCCACCTGTTTTAGTTCCAATCCATAGTTTTTTTTCACTATAATATATAGAAAATATATTATTCTCACTAATTGTATCCTTGTTATTTTCATCATGTAAAAATTCTTCTACAGATTTATTATTAGGATTATATTTATATAATCCTTCTCTTGTAGAAACCCAAATATTCCCTTCATGATCTTCAGTAATATCTTGAAGCCCTTTATTTTCTAAATACTCTGTAGCTACTTTTATAAATTTATCATTCTTTTTATCATATAAATTTAGTCCATTAATAGTGCAAACCCAAAGTCTTCCTTTCGAATCTATAAATACTTCATCAACAACTGTATTAGATATACTTTTATCTTCGTCCGACACTAAATACCTCGTTATATCACCAGTAACTAAATTTAATTTATTTAATCCTCCATCAGTACCTATCCATAAGTTTTGCTCACTATCTTCTACAATAGAACTAATCATATTATTACTAATACTATTAGTATCATTTTTAATATTTTTATATACTTTAATATCATTTCCATTATATCTGTTTAAACCATCATTAGTTCCTATCCATATATAACCAAAACTATCTTGGTATATATATTCAACTAAGGATTGGGATAAACCGTCATCTATAGTTATACTTTCAAAATTTATACTATTTTTATCAAAAGCATATATATTTATACATTTGTTGCATAATAATATTATTAAATATATAATTCCAATTTTAGTAAATATATTCTTCATTTTTCCCTCTTTTTCATCATATTTAGTTAAAATTATACTATATTTTGAATAATTTTCATACTATTAAAAAATCGTTTTATTTTATAAGCTTTATCTGTTTATTTTTATCTATAAAGAGAAATACTAAAATATACAAACATTATTTATTTTTGGGAGGTATATTATGAATAATAAATATGTTGATTTATTTGATATATTAATCAAATCCTATTATGATGGAAATTTTGATGAAACATTAAATAAAATAATCACTTGTCACGAAAAGTCTCCACAAGAAACCTTTGCAATAATAACTTCTTTATGTGGTGTTGATATTAAATTTGATAATAATTATGTTTATAATTTAAAAAAGGCAATTACCGAATATAATGTTAATAAAAAAATAGTTGAAAAACTTGAATGTTCTGGTGCAACTTGCAAACCAGATAAAAACAATGTTTACAGTTGCCAAAAAGCCTGTCCCTTTAATGCCATAGTTTACGATAATAAAAATAAAACAACAGTCATTGATAAAGATATTTGTATTGATTGTGGAATTTGCGTTGACTCTTGTAAAGATGGACGTATTTTAGATAAAACTGAATTTTTACCTATTATGGATTTAATAAAAAATAATAAAACAGTCATAGCAGCTGTTGCCCCTGCTATCATGGGACAATTTGGTGAAGATGTTACTATGGATCAGTTAAGAGCTGCCTTTATAAAAATAGGCTTTACAGATATGATTGAAGTAGCTTTTGCTGCTGATATGCTAACAATTAAAGAAGCTGTAGAATTTAATAAACATGTTAAAAGTCCAAAGGACTTAATGATTACATCTTGTTGTTGCCCAATGTGGGTTGGAATGCTAAAAAAAGTTTACAAAGATTTAATTCCTAATCTGTCTCCTTCTGTATCACCTATGATCGCAGCCGGAAGAGTGATAAAGGCCCTTAATAAAGATGCAAAAGTTGTATTTATAGGTCCATGTATTGCAAAAAAAGCTGAAGCTAAAGCTCCAGATGTTGCAGATGCTATTGATTTCGTACTAACTTTCCAAGAGTTAAATGATATATTTAAAGCATTTGATTTCCATCCAAGAGATTTAAAAGGAATCCCTTCTATAGAATATACTTCAAGAGGCGGAAGACTATATGCTAGAACTGGTGGTGTCTCAATTGCAGTTTCAGAAGCTGTAGAAGAATTATATCCTGATAAGATTAAGTACTTTAAAGCTAAAAAAGTAGAAGGAGTAAAGGAATGTAAAGAAGCTCTTGATAAAGCAATGAAAGGAGAATTAGATGCAAGTTTCCTTGAAGGAATGGGCTGCGTTGGCGGTTGTGTTGGCGGTCCTAAAATTCTAGTACCTCCTGATGATGCAAAAAAAGCAGTTGATAAATTTGCTTATGATGCTTCAATCAAAGTTGCTGTTCATAGCAAAATCCTTGATGACGTATTAGAAAAGATAGGAATTACATCATTAAAAGATTTTGAAGATCCTCAAAAAATCAGTATGTTAGAAAGAGATTTTTAGTATTTAACATATTTAGTAAGCTATTGCTAATAACTATTAGCAGTAGCTTTTTTACTATAAATAAAATTAAAATTTATTTTTTAATACTTATTTATACTAGTAAAGATAAATAATGAGTTTATTCAAATTTTTATAACCAAAAAACTTATATAAGCCTTTAATCACAGCTGTTATCAAATTCATATACTATAATAACAATCAAAAAAATTATTACACAAATGATTACGAGGTGAGTAACTATGATAATACAATCAAAAGACTATCTTCCACCTAAATCAAATTCAATTTATATCTATAAAGGAATAAACAATGATACTTTTACCTTTAAAAGATATATTGAATATATTAATAATGATAAAATTCAAATTAAATTTGATAATGGTATAAATTCTTTTGTTAATGTTTATGAATACACTCCTGATGGTATTAAACTTTGCTACTACACAGGCAAATCATTATATCGTCAAGACTTTACAACTCATACAGGTTGTATAAATAACTATTTGATAAAAGATCCTATCTCTAAAGATAATATTTGGATTTTATCTGATGGTAGCAAACGCTGTATTACAAATATCGATGTGAAGGTCCAAACCCAATTTAAGCTTTATGATTCAGCCATAGAAGTTGTTACAACAGCAAAAAACAATTCTCAATTTTCAATAAACTATTATGTACTAGGTATAGGTTTAGTAAAAAGCATTTACTATATCAAGAAAAAAGGATTTCTTTTCTTTGAATTAGAAGATATCTTAGAAGATACTCCTTATTTAAAAAAAATAAAATTTTATTATCCTGATAAAAATCTAAATACTATTTGGTCTGTTGAAAAACCTATAATTTTTAATACTAATGATGACCCTTCAATAGTTTTTTCTAAAGAGTTCGAATCTTCGCCTAAAGGATTATTACCACTAATTAATAGAAATACTGTAATTAATAAAATGAATTATAATTTAAATAATAATTCTGTTAGTATAGATTTTTCTAAGGATATATTGCTTAATTTAAATAATAATTCAGAATATAATACTTTATTTTATTATTCAATTTATAATACACTAAAAGATTTCTATAATACTGATAATATTTCAATTAGTATTGAAGGCATGCCTATAAAAAAAACTTTTAACATTTCTCCATTATCTCATAACCTTACAATTCAAAACTGGAAAATAGAAAACTGTAAATATCCTTTCACATATGTTGTGAAGGATAATGATACGCTTATTGATATTTCAAAAAAATTTAATATAAGCTATTTAAAACTTGCCAAGTTAAATAATATTGAAAATCCAAACATTATTAACAAGCATGAAGTTCTTCAGATATATTCTTCAGGAATATATCTATTAAAAGAGGGAGATTCATTAAAGGAAATAGCATCTATGTTTGGTTTATCCATTGAAGAATTAATTAAAATTAATAATATATCTAACTTAGATGTTTTAAAACCTGGCTTAAAAATAAGGTTATGCTAAAAAGGAAACTCCAGTAAATTGGAGTTTCCCTCTTAAATAATATAATATTTTAATCTATGCTTCTGCATTTTCAAATTGACTGTTATAAAGATTTGCATAGAATCCACCCTTAGCTAATAACTCTTCATGGTTTCCTTGCTCTACTATATCTCCATCCTTCATAACTAAAATCAAATCAGCATCCCTAATTGTAGAAAGTCTATGAGCAATTATAAAGCTTGTTCTTCCATGCATTAAGTTATCCATTGCCTTTTGAATTAACACTTCAGTTCTTGTATCAACCGAGCTTGTAGCTTCATCAAGGATTAATATCTTAGGATCTGCTAATATTGCACGAGCAATAGTTAATAATTGCTTTTGTCCTTGTGATACGTTACTTGCTTCTTCATTCAATTCCATATCATACCCATGAGGTAATGTTTTTATAAAGCTATGAACATGTGCTGCTTTTGCGGCTTCTTTAACTTCTTCATCTGTAGCATCTAATCTACCATAACGTAAGTTATCCATTATAGTTCCATTAAATAACCATGTATCTTGAAGAACCATACCAAACATTTTTCTTAAGTCATTTCTTTTGAAGTCTTTAATATTATGACCATCAATTAAAATAGCTCCGTCATTAACATCATAGAATCTCATAAGAAGTTTAACCATTGTTGTCTTACCAGCACCAGTTGGACCTACTATTGCAACTCTTTGACCTGGTTTTATATGTGCTGTAAAGTCATTAATTATTGTTCTTTCTGGATTGTATCCAAAATGAACATCCTTAAAATCAACTTTTCCTTCTATATTATCAGTGCTTACTGGATTTTCAACATCTAAACATTCTTCTTCTTCATCTAAGAATTCAAATACTCTTTCAGCAGCTGCGGCAGTTGATTGAAGTACATTTGCTATTTGTGCAGTTTGACTTATTGGTTGCATAAATGATCTAATATATTGAACAAAAGATAAAATATCACCAACTTGAATAACATCTTTTATAGCTAACCATCCACCAAGTATTGATACTATAACATATCCTAAGTTACCTACAAAAGTCATTATAGGCATCATCATACCTGATAAAAATTGTGATTTCCAAGCACTATTATAAAGCGTATCATTAAGTTCAGTAAATTTATTTATTTCTCTTTCTTCTGCGTTAAATGCCTTCATTACATTATGACCAGAATAAACTTCTTCAACTTGACCATTAACATATCCTAAATACTCTTGTTGAGTTTTAAAATACTTTTGAGATTTTTTAACAACAACAGCAATTAATCCTACAGAAACTGGAATTACAATTAATGAAGCTAATGTCATTATCCAGTTTATTGAAAACATCATTATAAGTACACCAATAAGTGTAGTTGCCGCTGTTAACATTTGTGATAAACTTTGGTTTAAAGTTTGACTCACTGTATCAACATCATTTGTCACCCTTGATAATACTTCTCCATGTGTTTTAGTATCAAAATATTTAAGTGGCATTCTATTAATTTTTTCAGAGATTTCTTTTCTCATATTATAAGATACTTTTTGAGCAACTCCTGACATTACCCATCCTTGTATCAACGAGAAAATTACACTAATTAAATATAATCCTACTAAGAATAAAATAATTTCACCTATACGAGTAAAGTTAATTCCTTCAGCATTAGTAGTTGTAACTTTTTTAACTAATCCATTAAATATTTCTGTAGTTGCTTCTCCTAATATCTTTGGTCCTACAATTGAAAATGCAGCAGAACCAATAGCAAATATTATAACAATTATTATAGATAAACTATAAGGCTTTAGATATTTTGCAAGAGTCTTCATAGTCTTTTTAAAATCTTTAGCCTTTTCGCCACCTTTTCCCATTCCACCCATCGGACCTCCACCCATTGGGCCTCTCATTCTGTGCTTACTCATTTGAAAGCTCCTCCTTTGAAAGTTGTGATAGAGCTATTTGTTGATAAACTTCACAGTTTTTCATAAGCTCTTTATGAGTTCCTTTACCAACAACCTTACCTTCATCAAGAACTATAATTTGATTTGCATTCATTATAGTACTTATTCTTTGAGCAACAATTAAAAGTGTACTTTCTTTTAATTCAGTATTTATTGCTTTTCTAAGCTTAGCATCTGTCTTAAAATCTAATGCTGAGAAACTATCATCAAATATAAATACTTCTGGTTTTTTAGCTATAGCACGTGCAATTGCTAATCTTTGCTTTTGACCACCTGAAACATTTGTACCGCCTTGAGCAATTTCTGTATTAAATTTCTCTTCTTTACTATTTATAAATTCCATTGCTTGAGCAATTTCAGAAGCTTTTATCATATCTTCATCACTTATATGATCTCCACCATATTTTAAGTTACTTTCAATTGTACCTGAGAATAAAAGTCCTTTTTGAGGGATAAATCCTATCTTTTCTCTTAAATCATATTGAGATACATTTTTTATATTTACGCCATCAATTAATATTTCACCTTCAGTTGCATCATAGAAACGAGGTATTAAATTGATCAATGTAGATTTACCACTACCTGTGCTACCAATAAATGCAGTAGTTTCTCCTGGAAGAGCTTTGAAACTAACATTACTTATTACATCCTCATCAGCTCCAGGATATCTGAATGAAACATTCTTAAATTCAATAGTTCCTTTTTCATCATGGTTAAATGTTTGTAAATTATCAGAATCTTTAACTACTACATCAACATTTAAAACTTCAGATACACGTTGAGCTGAAACCATAGCTCTTGGCAAAATAACTGAAACCATTGATATCATTAAGAATGCCATAATTATTTGCATAGTATATTGCATGAATGCCATCATTGTACCAACTTGCATAATACCTTCATCAATTCTATGCGCTCCAACCCATACTATTAATAATGTTATAGCATTCATTATAAACATCATTAATGGCATCATTGTTGTCATAATTCTATTAACAAAAAGGTTTGTTTTTGTTAAGTTCTTATTTGCAACTTCAAATTTATCTTCTTCATACTTTTGAGTACTAAAAGCACGTATAACAAGCATACCAGTTAAACTTTCTCTTGTAACAAGATTTAATCTATCAACAAGTTTTTGTACACTTTTAAATTTCGGCATAGCAAAGGTAAATAATACAATTACTAAAAGTAATATCGATATTACTGCAACTCCAATTACCCATCCCATTGATGCTCCAGTATTAATAACCTTAATAACGCCACCAATACCTAATATAGGTGCATAGAATACAATTCTTAATCCCATTACAACAAGCATAATAATTTGTTGTATATCATTAGTTGTTCTAGTAATAAGTGATGCTGTTGAAAATTCATCAAATTCCGTATTTGAGAAACCAACAACTTTATTAAATACATCTTTTCTTAAATTTCTACCTAATGCAGCACCAACTCTTGCAGCTATAAAGCTTACAAACACTGTTGCTACCATACTAATTAATGCAATACCAACCATTTTTACTCCAGCTACGATTACATAATTAGATTGAAGCTTGTCAGTATTAATACCAATATCTTTATATTGTTCTTTTACATAGCTAGTAGCTGATTGAGTTATCATACTTTCAGGCATATCAGCTAATTTTTCATCAACATTTGATAACATACTATCAATTTGATCTTGAGGCATCATATTTAACACTTCAAAAGGATCCATAGTAGATAAATCCATACCTTGTGTAGCCATGCCATCAATACCTGGAACTCCACTTAACCCTTTAGATTCTAACATTGAAACAATAAGCATTGGTTTTCCAAATATGTTGTTTAACTTATCTAGTTTTTCTTTCTCTTTAGTATTTAACTTATAAATACTTTCATTTTCTAGTTCCGGATAGTCTTTTAGATATTTATTATACTCATCAGTAGTAAGATTATCTTTATCTAATAAAATATAATTATCATCTACGACTGTCTTTTGATTATCATCCATGAAAATAAATAACTTTTTCATTTCTGATGATTTAATAACTTTAGGAACAGCATTTTCTACTCCACCTTGTTGTATTCCCACATTGACTATATCCGACATATAGTCTGGTAATGATAAGTCACATATAGCTTGAACAAATAATAATGCTACTGCAAGTATCATTGACCCAACAAAAGGCTTTAGATGTTTTAATAAATTAAGCATAAGCTCTCTTCTCCTTATTTAAATTAATATATTTCTATTTTTATAATAATTATATTTTTATAACTATTATCTGTCAACACAATAATTATCATTTTATAATAGTTATATTTATATAACTATGTATTGTAAACTATTTTTTTATAGATTATAATATTATCAGTTATTATTGTAAGGAGGCTAAAATGACTACTTTATATTTAAACGAAATATCTGATAATCTATATCTACTATTATTATCTCTAAATAGACATATTTTTAATCCTACTGTTCTTACAAAAAAATTTAATGTTCCGCATTCACATATAAAGGTATTATTTTATTTAATACACCATGGACCAATATCAATTTCTAAAATGGCTAAAGAACTTTGTATTTCTAAACCTAATATGACTCCTGTAATCGATAAATTAGTTGAAGAAGGTCTTGTTACAAGAGACTATGATCCTACTGATAGAAGAGTTATATTAATACAAACTACGCCAAAAGCCCTAGAATTCTTAAAAGAAACTCAAGATTATGTTAAAGAAATAATCAAAGAAAAACTTTCTTCTTTAAATGATGAGGACATAAATACTTTATCTACTTCTTTAGAATCATTATTATCTGTAATAAAGAAATTTTAAAACTACTCTTATACTATATTTTATAATAAAAAAAATGTGCAAAGGCAAAGGCTCACTCGATAATTTATCAAGTGAGCCTTTGCCCTAATTTGTTTTAAACTAAACTTTTTATATAAATATGAATTTTAATACAAATATTACTCCAACCATTACTGTTGGCCAAGTAACTTCTTTCCATCTACCTGTAAATAACTTTAATAGTATATATGATACAACCCCAAATACTATACCATCTGAAATTGAATATGCAAATGGCATCATTATTATTGTCAAGAATGCTGGAATTGCTTCAGTATAATCTTCTAAATCTAATTCTTTTATATTTTCTATCATAAATAATCCAACTATAACTAAAACTGAAGCTGTAACTGCTGAAGTAAACACTCCAAATATTGGTGATAGGAATAATGCTAAGAAGAACATAAACGCTGTAGATACTGCTGTTAATCCAGTTCTTCCTCCTTCTGCAACACCTGATGCACTTTCAACAAAAGTACTAACTGTACTTGTTCCAAGACATGCACCAACAGTTGTTCCTATTGCATCTGCAAATAACGCCTTCTTAATATTTGGTACTTTCCCATTTTTATCTAACATATTTGCTTTAGTTGCAACTCCAACTAAAGTTCCTATAGTATCAAACATATCCATAAATAATAAAGTAAATAATACTATTACCATATCCCAAGAAAAAATATTATGCCATTCAAACTGCATAAATGTTGAACTTATTGATGGTGGCATACTAAAAATCTTATCTGGAAGATTTACTACTCCCATAGGTATACCTATTATAGCAGTTATTATCATTCCTAAGAATAATGCCCCCTTAACTTTTCTCGCAACTAATATACCTGTAATTACTATTCCTATAATTGCCAAAAGTCCTGTTCCTGAAGTAATATTTCCTAAAGATACTATTGTCCCTCCATCTGCTGGATGAATAACTATCCCTGCGCCTTCTAGTCCTAGTAAGGCTATGAATAATCCTATACCAACAGAAATAGCTCTTTTTATATTTACTGGAATCGAATCAACAATGGCTTCTCTTACATTAAATGCTGTTAATAATAAGAAAATTATTCCTTCTAATAATACTGCTGTTAAAGCAAATTGATATGAATATCCCATTGATAAAACTACAGTATATGCAAAGAATGCATTTAATCCCATACCAGGAGCTAACGCAAATGGTAATTTTGCATATAATCCCATCACTAATGTTGCAATTATAGATGATAAAGCTGTTGCTGTAAATACAGCTCCAGAATCCATACCAGCTGCTGATAAAATACTTGGATTAACTACAAGTATATATGCCATTGTCATAAATGTTGTAATACCTGCAATAAATTCTTGCTTTGTATTTGTATTGTTTTCTTTAAGTTTAAAGTAATTATCTAAAAACTTGTTCATTAAATCACCTTTTTCTTTTGTTTTAAAATTAGAGTTCAAATTTTATTTTCTTCTCCAAATTTACTCATTCATCGAATTGAAGAATGAGTTACCTTATATATAATAACAGAATTTTTTAAAAATCCAATAGTTTTTACGAACATTTTTTTATTTTTATACTTTTTTATTCATATTTGAATTTTTTTATGCATTTTTATATTTTACTGTCGAAACTTTTATTATACTATCAATTTAATAAAAAAAATTATAATTTACATTTAAACTAAAAAGTGTATAATTAATATTATAATTGCAAATTATTATCATTTGACTTTAGGAGGACAAATTATGAAATTTAAAATACCAAAACTATTATCAATATTATTAGTAACTTCATTATTATTTATAGGTTGTAATAACACTCAAGTTTCTGATAAATCTAGCGAAGATGATACTTTAAATATAGTAACATCATTCTATCCTATATATATATCAACGTTAAATATTGTAAAGGATATTCCTAATGTAACACTTACAAATATGACAAAATCTCAAACTGGTTGTTTACATGATTATCAGCTTACACCTCAAGATTTAAAAACACTAGAAAATGCTGATATTCTAATTATAAATGGCGCTGGAATGGAATCATTCTTAGATACTATAATTTCTCAATATCCAAATCTTGAAATAATAGATGCTAGTTCTGGACTTAATCTTTTAGAAGATGATATACATAGTCATGATGATGATCATGATGCTGATGATGACCACGACCACGATCACGATGCTGATGCTGATGACAACCACGACCACGATCATGAATACAATGCTCATATATGGGTTAGTGTTTCAGGTAATATAGCTGAAGTAAAAAATATTGCTTCTCAACTTGAAAATTTAGATCCTGAAAATAAAGATGCTTATGAAGCAAATACTAATGCTTATGTTTCTAAATTAGAGGCATTAAAAACTGAAATGCATGCTGAATTAGATAGCTTACCAAACAGAGATATAATTACTTTCCATGAAGCATTCCCATATTTTGCTGAAGAATTTAATTTAAATATTGTTGGTGTTATAGAAATAGAACCTGATTCTGAACCATCTGCTAAGGAAATCGAAAATATAATTGCTACTGTAAAAGCAAACAATATAAAGGCTCTATTTACCGAACCTCAATATTCATCTCAAGTTGCACAAACTATAGCTAATGAAACTGGAGCTACAGTTTATGAATTAGATCCTATAGTAACTGGGGATGCTAATTCTGATGCATATGATGATTATATAAATAAAATGCAAAAAAATCTTGATGTTTTAAAAGAGGCGTTAAAATGATAAAAAAAGCTAACTTTAATAAAAATAACAGCTGTAATAACTTTTGCTGTACAAAGATTGATAATTTTTCTGTTACTATTGGTAATAATGAAATACTTAAAGATGTAAATCTCCACATTCATTGTGGAGAGCTTACTTCCATTATTGGACCTAATGGAGCTGGAAAAAGTACACTTCTTAAAGCTTTACTTGGTGAAGTTAAACATACTGGAAACTTAACCTTTACTGGTCAAAATGATAATACTTATCACCAACCTATAATTGGCTATGTACCTCAATATTTAACTTTTGATAAGAATACACCAATTAGCGTGCTTGATTTATTTGTCTGTTGTAAAACAACAAAACCTTCATGGATTAAGCCTAAAAAAAAGTTGCGTGAAGAAGTATTAGAAAGTTTAAATAGAGTTAAAGTTCCCTATTTAATAGATAGACGTTTAGGTGCTTTATCTGGAGGAGAACTGCAAAGAGTTTTACTCGCACTAGCATTAGACCCTATTCCTAATATACTTTTGCTTGATGAGCCTGTTTCTGGTGTAGATCAAAATGGTTTAGATTTATTTTATCAAATATTACTAGATATTAAAAAGAATTATGATTTATCTATTATTTTAGTTTCTCATGATTTAGATTTAGTATATAAGTATTCAGATCGTGTAGCACTTATAAACGGTACAGTAGTATGTTCCGGTACTCCTAATCAAGTATTTAATGATCCAGCTACAAAAAAAATATTTGGATTATCATTTAATGCTTCAAATGAAGATTCATCTAAAACAGGAGGACTTTAAAAGATGTTTGACAGTTTATATAATGCCATTGATTTTCTTTTACCATTTCAGTGGCTTTCTCATACATTCATGAAAAATGCTTTTATAGCTATTTTAATTATTACCCCACTATTCGGTTTATTAAGCACGATGGTTGTAAGTAATAAAATGTCCTTTTTTGCAGATTCATTAGGACATGGAGCATTTACTGGAATAGCTCTTGGTATACTTTTAGGTGGAATGGATCCTATGTGGGGAGCTACTTTATTTTCAGTTTGTTTTGCAATTGCAATAACTGTAATTAAAAATAAAGGAACTTCTTCTACCGATACAATAATAGGGGTATTCTCTTCTATGTCTATTGCTTTAGGATTAGTACTTATGAGTTTTTCAAGTAGTTTAAGTAAATTTTCATCATATTTAGTTGGTGATTTACTTAGTATCTCTCAAGGGCAAATAGTATTATTAATATTTGTATTCATAGCTGTAATTACACTTTGGGTATTAATATTTAATAAACTCCTTGTTACAAGCTTAAATACCTCACTTGCTAATAGTCGTGGTATGAATACATTATTAATAGAAATTATATTTACTTGTACTATTGCTGTTATTGTAACAATAACTATAAGATGGGTAGGTTTATTAATTATAAATTCACTTTTAGTTTTACCAGCAGCTGCTGCTCGTAATATTTCAAAAAACGTTCGTCAATATCATTTATTTTCAATATTGATTGCTATTTTTTCTGGAATTGTTGGACTAATAATATCTTACTATCTTAATACTGTTACAGGTGCAACTATAGTTCTTGTTGCATCAGTTATATTCTTTATAACTTTACTTGCTAAACGTAAATTTATATAGCATTTTTATGGAGGTATTACATTGAACAATGATATTAATTTTAGTGACCTCCTTAAATCAAATGGTTTAAAGGTTACAAAACATAGGACTTCAGTTCTTAGGATAATAGTAGAAAGTAAGCAGCCTATTAGTGCTGAAGAAATTTACCTAAAATTAAAAGAAAATTCAATTTCAATTAATTTATCTTCGATTTACAAAATTCTTGATTCTTTATCAAATAAAAACATTATATCTAAATGTATATTAGGAGATGATAATAAAACCTCTTATGAAATTACCTCTTCAACTCATATGCATCATTTAATATGCAAACAGTGTAAAGAGGTTTTTCCATTAAACGATTGTCCCTTATGCATTTATGAAAAACATTTAAAAGATGATATGGATTTTGATGTAACTGACCATAAACTTGAAATTTATGGCTACTGTAAAAACTGTAAAAAAAATAAAAAATAAATTTAAATGGCTCGTATAATTATGATACGAGCCATTTAAATTTATTTTATTTTCTTATCTTGTACTAACCTTGTATATAGTTGTATGGTTATATTCTTCTCCTGAATTTAATATTACATTTGTAAAGTTTTTATGATGTAAACTATCCGGAAAATATTGAGTTTCAAGACATAAACCTTGTCTCTTTTTATATTTAACCCCACCTTTTCCCACTTCTTTTTCATTCAGGAAATTTCCAGTATAAAATTGTATACCTGGCTTAGTTGTAAATACCTCTAATACCCTTCCACTATTATCATCTATAACTTCTGCTACCTTTTTTAGTTCACCATTATAATCATCTATAATCCAATTATGATCATAACCATTACCATTTACTAATTGATCATATTCTTTATTAATATCTCTACCAATACACTTAAATTCAGTAAAATCCATAGGACTTCCTATTATATCTCTTATTTCTCCTGTTGGAATACTTTCTGAATTTGATACTGTTATTTTTTTTGAATTAATCTTAACTCTATGATTTAAAATATCTCCAGATGAATGTCCACTCAAATTAAAATATGAATGATTAGTTAAATTTACTATTGTATCCTTATCACTCTTTGCAAAATAATTAATAACTAATTCATTTTCATCTGTTAATCTATACTCTACATTAACATTTAAATTTCCCGGATAATTTTCTTCCCCATCCTTGCTTAAATATGATAATTTTATATATTGTCCATTATCATCTTCTAATATCTCAGAATCCCATACTGCTCGATTAAATCCTTTAGTTCCACCATGAAGATGATTATTTCCATCATTTTTTGCTAACTCATATTTTTCCCCATTAATGTCTATAGACGCACTTGCTATTCTATTCGCACAACGTCCAATTATAGCACCCAAATATGTTGTAGTTGTTTTGTAATCTTCAAAATTATCATATCCTAATACAATATCATCACTTTGTCCATTTTTATCCCTTGTTTCAAATGATAAAATTATACCTCCGAAATTAGTAATTCTAACTTTTGAAATATTATTTTCTAAAGTATAAATATAAATCGATTTATTATCAATTTTGTTCTCCATTTCTTCTCTTAAAATTCCCATATTTCTCTCCTCTTTAAAAACAATTTCAAAGTTAATTATACCAATTCCTCTTTCATGTGTAAACATTTCCAGATTAACTTATTAGTTTTTCATCCTTTAAAATCACTTCTAACTGCTTTACAATATTATCAATATTACTCAATATACTAATATCACACTTACTTATACTATCAAATAATTTCTTAATATTACTTTCAAAATCAACCGGCAACTTTTCGCATGATTTTTCTACAATACTTAATAACCTTTTTTCACCTGGATGTGGTATTTCATTTATTGCAAAAATTATATCAAAATAGCTATCTAAAAAAGCTGAAATTCTGTTATTTATATTTACTATATCATTTCTGTTTATCGCTTTTTCTATTTGATTATAGTATGCTGAAAAATTATTTTTTAAAATTGGATAGTTATTTTTTATTATATTTATCTTTAATTCTTCAGGATATGGTATAGTATATTTTTCTTGAAGATCTTTAAACTTATTATCTCTATCATATACTATAGAAGAGCTTATTACATTATTCCAAAAACAAGTAGTATATCCAATGTGTGCAACATGATTATCAACTACATCTCTCAATTGATCAACTAACCATTCATACTCAAAATATGCTATATCTACCGTTATTGATGAATTTCTAATTATAAATTCATCAGATGGTCCCCAAAATGTATTATTTATTTCCATTAAATCTGAAAACTTCTTTGCAATACCTTCCCTTTTCTTAATCGATATTTCTTTATCTATGATAATATCTATATCTATATCTGAATAAGTGTCCTTTCTTCCACTTGCACATGAACCTGCTAATACTATAGCAACTACTTCATTTAATCGCTTAAATTCGTTAACTAGTTGATATACAATCATGTTCATTCCCATAAAATCTCACTCCTTTTTTCCCTAAATATAATATATAGAATGCTACTATATAAATAATAAAGAAGCATTCTATATAATTTATTCTTATTTTTTTAAAATAATATCCTATTTAATTAATACCTTTATTGATTTTCTTGAAACATTTACTTTGCTATCTTTTATTGTTTCAATAATTTCATTTCCTGCTGTTTTTTCATCAACCATAACATGCCAATTACTTTCCTCAAGTTCTACATCAACATCCTTATTATTAGCATTAATAATAACTGCAATTTTCTCACACTTAATATCTATATTTTTAGCATCAATAATATATGCTACTAAATTATTTTCACTAAAATTTACACCTTTTTTTAAGAAATGAATATTTTCTTTAATTTCTTCATTTGTATTCATCCTAAATGCTTTATATTCTTTTCTTAATGATATTAATCCCTTATAATATTCAAATAAATCCTTATATTTAACTTTTCTGTCCCAATAAATTTTATTTACTTTGTCTGATGACTCAAAACTATTTTCTACTAATTTTCCTTCTTCATCTTCTTTTGTTCTTGCCATTTCCTCTCCTGCATGCACAAAACTAATTCCTTGAGACGTAAGTATAATTCCTGCTATTAATTTATTCATAGCAATTAATTCTTCTTCTGTACAGTTAGGTGTAGATATCTGAAGTTTATCCCAAAGAGTATAGTTATCATGAGCTGAAGCATAATTTATTGTTTGATATGGCTCATTAGCCCAAAACTCATTAGAATAAACTATATTTTCCTTGTCTATATCCTTGTGATGTGTTGATGCAACTACAGCAAATTTAATTGTTTCTTCAAGTCCATCTTTCCCATTTACAAAGCCAGTTTCTTCATCATAAAAAACGTGACCTTTAACACCATCCCTACAATCATCACTAAAAGCTGCTATTTGTAACTTATCAAATTTATAAGTATTTTTCTTTAAAGCTGCTAATTCTTCTTTTAAAGGACTCGGACCCCCAGTCCATCCTTCTCCATACATAATTATTGATGAATCAATTTTATTTAACTCTTCCCTAATCAATTTCATAGTTTCTATATCATGTATTCCCATTAAATCAAATCTAAATCCATCAATGTGATATTCCTTAGCCCAATAAACAACAGAATCAACCATATATCTTCTAAACATATATCTTTCTGAAGCAGTTTCATTACCACATGCCGATGCATCACTATATTCACCATTTTCGTCTTGTCTATAATAATATCCTGGTACAGCATTATTTAAACAAGAGTCTAAGTTATAAGTATGATTATATACAACATCCATAACCACTCTTATTCCTGCTTCATGTAATGCTTTAACCATTTCTTTAAATTCCTTTATCCTAACATCCCCTAAATAAGGATTAGTAGAATAAGAACCCTCAGGAACATTATAATTTTTAGGATCATACCCCCAATTAAATTGAGGCTGTTCTAATTTATTTTCATCTATAGATCCAAAGTCAAAAGCCGGTAATAAATGAATGTGAGTAAATCCCATATCCTTTATATGATTTACTACTGTTTTAACAGTTGTTCCAGGAATACATGAATCCCAAATAGTTAAGGCTTTAAATTTGCCTTTATATTCGTTACTTATTCCAGATGTTTCATCAATTGATAAATCTCTTACATGAGCTTCATAAATTATTGAATCTGTAGCACTTTTTAATTCTGGTTTAGTATCCTTTTCCCATCCTTCTGGATTAGTGGTATTTAAATCAATGACCATACCTCTATTACCATTAACCCCTACTGCTTTTGCATATGGATCCACAACTTCACTAATTTTTCCATTTATATTAATTAAATAATTATAAAATTGTCCATTAAAATCACCATTTATTTCAACTATCCAAGTCCCATTAATACCTTTACTCATTGTATAAACTTCTTTAGCTTCACAATCAAAATCATATCCATTATCACCATACAATGCTAATTGAACATTTTCTGCTGTTGGCGCCCATAATATAAATTTACATTTATCTTTAGAATAAATAGCTCCTAAATCTCCATCATAACCATATATTTTATCAAAATCATTATTAAAATTTAATTTAGTACTCATTATACTCTCTCTCCCCACCATAAAGTTCATTCATTTACTATAATTTTCGGAAACGTTTCCGAGCATATATTTAATTTTATACTATTTTTTATGACTTATCTACAATCAAATGCAATTTTATTAATATATTTTAATTTATTGTAAACCACTATTATTTATTAAAAGAAAATTGTCCATAATTATTAAATTAATTATAAACAATTTTCCTTCTTAATTATTCCCAATCACCTGTATAGATTATATCTTCATCATCTTCTTGATTATTTACACTTGCGCTCGATTTATCATCTTCATAATCATCTTGGTAATTTTCAATCCACTCACCAGTTCTGTATTCACTAAGCGCTTCTCTTAATGAACTATAATCGAATTGACTTTCATCTGGCTCTATATCATTAAATATAAAATCATGTAAAATTTGCGTATTTTGCTTTCTATCCATTATAAATACCCAACCTACTTCTCCACCATAGTTCATATCATCTGATAATTCCGTAACTGGTATATGAATTTGTTTCGTATCTAAACTAGGAAATTTATAAATTGTATATGCCATATCTAATGCATCCAAGGGATCTATATTAGTATTTAAATAATCAAGCATACTATTTACAATTCCTAAATATTTTATTGGGTTTGTTTCTCTTAATTTTTCTGCAATTTTAAATAATACTTCTCGCTGTCTTTCCGTTCTTTCAAATTCATCCCCAACACCTTTTCTTATTCTTGAATAAGATAAAGCTTGCTTTCCATTTAATAATTGCAATCCTGATTCTGTAACGGGACAATCATTTCCACCTGTAGATTCACCTATATACTTATTTAATTCATCTAATTGATAGTCTTTAACATCTATCTCTAATCCACCTATTTGATCTATTATAGCCTCAAATCCCCAAAAGTTTATTATTATATATTTATCTATGCTTATATCATATGTTTCCTGTATTGTATCTTTTAATAAATCTATTCCCCCAAAGGCCATAGCTGCATTCAATTTATGCGGTCCATACCCTTCAATATCAACTAACGTATCTCTAAACAATGATGTTAATCTTATTTCCTTATTATTATTATCTAAAGTTGCAATTATAATAGAATCTGCTCTTGCTTTTTCATTTACATCTCTACCATCTGTTCCAACTAACAATACATTAGTAATTCCTTCAACTTCTTTATAATTAACTTCATCTTCACTTTTCTTATCAACAGTTTTAATTTTTATTTCATTAGATTCTGTATATATCTTACTTTTAACATAACTATAATAGCTTGCAGATATCCCAACCATAGCAAACACCAATATAAATATTATCGAAAGAATTATTGTTCTTTTTTTAGGTTTCTTTTTCTTATTTACTGTTTTTTCACTCAATTTTATTGCCCCCTATTAATGCACTATATATCATTTATACATTTTACCATATTTTTTATTATATGTGTTAATTTGTTACAATTTTATGAAACCAATTTATCTAAATATATTTTATACTATATTTATCTTTTTATAAAAAAAGACTGTAAGATTAATTCTTACAGTCTTGAAAATTCAATTACTTTCTATTGTTTTGTTGTGCTTTTCTTGCTCTTCTGCATTCAACGCATCTTACTGGTTCGTTATCGAATCCTTTTTCTTTGTAAAATGCTTGTTCACCTTCTGTGAATAAAAATTCTTTTCCGCAATCTCTGCATACAATAGTCTTATCTGCCATTATAAATTCCTCCATTTTCTTAAGATTTATCATGGTTAATAATATTACTCTTAAAAAATAAGGAGAAATTTTATTAATCTACTTTAAATCTTGTTATTGTCAAAATTGACTTCTCCTTAATTATACCATATATTTTTTTTTTTACAATACTTTTGTAAGTGTATATTAAACATTTTACATAATTACTAATTAATAATTATCATCTAAAATTACATCTCCATCAAGAAATACCTTTTCCCATTGTTCCACATAACTACCATCACACCATTCCGCCATTATTACTTCTTCATTTTCATCAATTGGAATCATTTCTATAGGTTCAGTAATTAACATTCCGTTTTCTATTTTATATATAGATATATATTTATCAAACTGAATTAATGCTATTTTACCTAACGGAGATATAAATGCATCCTTAAATAACCCTAACTCACTCTTTAAATCTTTCCAAGAAATATACATAGTATTATAATTAATAAATCTCTTCTCTGGCAATATTCCTATATTAAATTCTTCTCCATCTTCATTCATATTTTTAGGCAAAATCTTTCCTATAAATCTCCACTTTCCAAGTTCTCTTTTAATAGCAACATTACTTTCATCATAAGTCCCAACATTCAATCTTTCTTTTTCCTCATCTGACAAACTATCTATTTTATTTTTTAATTCATTAAGATATTTTTCCTTTTCTTTTTCATTAAATATTTCATTAACTTGTAATCCACTATCTATATTAATATTGCTTACTGGAATTATTTCATATATTGGATAATTTCCTTGAAAATTATCTCCTACATACTTTTGAATAGCTATATAATCATTCCCAACAAAAAGTATACTTTTATATATATTTGTAACAAAATTATTACTTATTTCATTTTTTTCACTACTTACTTCCCCATATACTCCTACCTTAAATTCATCAATAACAAATCCATCTTTACTATTTTCCTTTACTCTCAAGCTCCAAATTCCACTTAACCTTGGAAATATTATATTTTCTTTTGCATATACATATCCTAATCTATAATTATGGTGTGATATCCAAAGTGTTCTATAACTTTCTTCAGTATAACTCATATCATCTAATTCTTCTCTAGGAGTCTTTAACCCTAACATAACTCCTTCTAATGTATCAAAATCATCATACTTAATTTCACTATTTATATCTTTCTCTTCTTCATCACTTCTGAAGCTCACATTTTCACTAATCTTAGTTAAATTTAATAAATATCCATGATATATAAATGTCATTTCTGTATCTGAATTTAAAAAGAACTCTCCTACCACTTGATTATTATCTATTACTGAAATCAAATCTATAAATTCTTTCCCATTCATATATTTACTTATAGATACATTCTTTTCGTATGATAGCATATAGTCACTTTTAACAGCTTTTAACTTATACCTTACTTGCTTTTTATTATTATCTAATATTTTTATTTCATTACTTCCTATTTTTATTTCTTTATTTAACATATTATCAGTATAGTCAGCTTCATCTTCATCAAATACTTCTACAGAATTTATCTTCCAAACACCTATAAATTTAAAACTGTTCATTTTTTCTAGCTTTTTATTTACGCTTTTACAACTTATGAACATTGATATAAATATTGTAATTAATATTATTATATATCTTTTTACTTTCATCATAGATTATCCCCCTCACTTAAGGGAATTTCTATTTGTATTGTTGTTCCTTCATTTTCCTTACTATTTATTTTAAATTTCCCTCCATGAAGCATAATTATCTCATCTGCAATTGATAATCCTATTCCATTTTTAGATTTACTATTTTTCCCTTTGTAGAATTTATCCTTAATTCTTGGTAAGTCTTCTTTGCTTATACCTATTCCATTATCCTCTATATCTAATTGGAAGGTATTATTTACTCTACTTGCTTTTATAATTATTACACCATTTTTATCAGTAAATTTAAATGCATTATCAATAATATTATTTAACACTTGTTTTAACCTATTCTCATCAAAATAACCATATCCTATATTAGGTTGGATTAACACAGTGAATTTTCTTCTTTCTTTTATAGCCCTTGGCTTCCAGTTATTTTCTATAAAAATCATAAATTCTTTTATATCACAATTACTCTTATTTAATGTAATAACTCCATTGATTAACTTAGAAAAATCTAATAATTCTTCAACCATATCTGTTAATCTATCACTTTCTTTTTCTATAATATCTAATCCTAATTCAAGTGTATCAACATCACTATAATCATACTTTAATGTTATAGCCCATCCCTTAATAGATGTTAATGGCGTTCTTAATTCATGTGAAATAGATGAAATAAATTCATTTTTCAACTTTTCTCTCTTCTCTAATTCGCTTCCCATATAGTTCAATGTTTTCGACAATTGCGAAATTTCAATATTATCTGTAATATTACTTCTTATATCCAAATTTCCATCAGCCATTTCTTTAGCTACTTTTGTTATTTTTTTTATAGGTTTAACTATATCTCTAGCTATTATTAAGCTCATTATTACTCCTAATACTATAACTACAACAGAAACAAATAATATTAAAATGCTAAATGAATCTAATATTCTATTTACTTCAGTTAGTGGAAATATAATTCTTACTATCCCTATCATTTCATCTGCATCAATTTTTGAATTAATTCCCTTGGAAATAATCATTACCTTTTCATTATACCAATCAATATGCCCACTCCATATTCCTACATTTCCACTTTTGGCCTTTGCTATATCTGGGGTACTTAAAAGTTGATTATCTCTAATTCCGTAAGAATCCATTAATAAATTCCCATCTGAATCTAAAATTTCAATTTGCTCTTCTTTTGTATTCCAAAAAATATCTACATTATCATAAATGTTTTCCATTAATTTATTATTAGAAAAATATTTTTGATAAAAGTTTATAGCTGATTCTAATTGATTAATTAATGTGTTCTGGGTATTTTTATAATAATATGCCTTAAGACATAAAATCGTTAATACATCAAAGACTAATACTGTAGATACTATTACTATTAAAAAGTTTTTTAATAGTTTACTTCTTATGCTCTTCAACCTCTTCGCCCCTCCATCTATATCCAAATCCCCATATAGTTTCTATGTATCCTTGTTTTGATGAAGATGATTCTATTTTACTTCTTAATCTTCTTATATTAACATCAACAATTTTAGGATCCGCAATATAATTTTCTCCCCAAATTAAATCCATTAATTCATCCCTAGAAAATGCCTTCTCTGGATTTTCTAAAAATAATTTTATTATAGAATATTCTTTAGGTGTTAAATCAATTTCTTTATCTGATTTAAATACTTTTTTTGCATAAGTATCTATTTTAAATCTTCCTTGCTCTATAGTTCTTTTTTCTTCTTCATCACCAATTCTTCTTAATATTGCCTTTATTCTTAATAAAAGCTCCATAGGATTAAATGGCTTTACAATATAATCATCTGCTCCATATTCTAATCCTGTTATTTTATCAATGTCTTGACTCTTTGCTGTAAGCATAATAATCCCTATATTCTTTTCTTCTTCTCTAATTCTTTTACATACATTAAAGCCATCTATTCCTGGCAACATTACATCAAGTATTACTATTGCAGGTTTTTCATTAATAGCTATTTTTATACCATCCTCTCCATTATCTACCTCAATAACCTCATATCCATTTCTCTTCAAATTTATTTTTAAAAATCCTCTTATACTTTCTTCATCTTCAACTATTAATATCTTTTTCATTATTTCCTCACAAATATACATTATTATAATCTGTTATTTATAATTTGAATTTTATGCAAATAAAATACTGGATAAAATTTGTATTTATCCAGCATTTTTATTTTAAAGTTCTAAATTCATATCCTAAAGACTTTAAATAGTCTATACTTTGTTGTAATGATTCTGCCGTAGTAGGTTTTGCATCAGTATCATGCATTAAAACAACTAAAACATCATCATTTCCACATAAATTGGTTATTGTTTCTTTTAATCTATTAATTAATTGCTCAACAGTTTTACCATTTCCTTCAGCATCTCCATTTAAAACATTCCAATCTATATAAGTATATCCATGTTGTTCTAGAACCGGATCAAGATTTCCTGTCTTCCATGACATATGCCCTCCTGGGAATCTAATCACTTTAGTACTAAAATCATCTCCTAAAACTGATTTCATTACATTCTCTGATTTTTCCATATCATTTATAAATGCTGTAGTATCAGCAACTCTTCCTGGATATAAAATACTATAATTATGACAATATCCATGATTTCCAATAGCATGACCTTCTTTTACCATCTCCTTTAATAACTCTTTTTGAGTATCACTCTTTTCAACATTACTACCTAACACAAAAAATGTGGCCTTAATCTCATTATTTCTTAGAGTTTCTAATATTTTTGGAGTTGTTTCAATTGAAGGACCATCATCAAATGTTAAATATGCAATTTTCTTTCCATCTGTTCTTAGATAATTCCACTTATTTAACATATTTTCAATTTCTCTAGCATTATCTGCGTTTATATCATTTTCATAACTTGTATATGTTAATCTTTCTTCTGATGAATTTGAATCTCTTCCATCATTTTCTTCCATTTCTAATTCTGTGCCTTGCTTCGCACTTACTTGCTTGGCTTCATCCTTATTAATATTCAAAGCAATTACCCCAATTAAAATTACTACTGTAATTGCTAAAACTCCAATAAGTATTTTCTGATTCTTACTACTATCTTTATTGGTAATTCTCTTTGAATTTCTCATTACTCAAACTGCCCCCTAGTTTTTTCTACTATCATTTATACCTTTATTATAACTATATATACACACAATTAAATTACAAAATAGTTACAAAAACATCACATTTAGCATTTATTTTTAAATACCTATATATTTTTTTGCATTTTTCCTCATTAATATTCCCTATATAATAGAATAAGTTAGCACTATTATTTTTTCAATAGTGCTAACTTATTATTCTTTAAATAAATGGATTATAAAAACGTCCGCCATTAATTACTGTTGCAATAATAGCTATTACTAATATTATACTAACTAATATTATTGTTATATAATCTCCTTTTTTAAACGGTCTACCATTATACCAAGTACGCTTCTTATTACTACCAAATGCTCTTAATTCCATAGCTGAACTTATAGTTTCTATTCTCTCTAAACTTGAGAATATTAATGGCATTAATATAGATGCTGAATTTTTAATTCTTTTACCTATTTTTTCTTTCTTAGACATATCTATTCCCCTAGCTTGTTGTGCAAATGATATATCTTGATAATCACGTTGAACATCTGGTATATATCTTAATGCTATAGAAACCGAATATGCTATTTTATAGCTTACACCTATTTTATTTAATGATGATGCAAACTCACTTGGATTAGTTGCTACCATAAATAATAAGGCCATTGGTATTATAGAAAAATACTTTAATGTTATGTTAAATTGATAAAATAGTTGTTGTGCAGTTACTGTATATGGTCCTGCAATCTTAAATAAATCAGTTCTACTTCCATATATCGCAACCCCTTCATATGGCGAGAATATAAAAATAGCTAAATTATTTAGTAATAAAAATATTAATATGAAATATAAAACAAATGAAATTTGTTTGAATTCTACTTTTGAAATTTTAAATACAATTATACTTATAACAAACATTCCTAAAAGTACACGTGTATCGTATGTAACCATTGAAGCTACTGCCCAAATAATTAAGGCAATTAGTTTTGATGCCCCTGTTAGTCTATGAATCGGTGAATCTATATCTGAATATCCAATCATCGTACTCATATTCTTCTAATCCTCCTATCGTAATCAATAAACTTCTTAACAAACATTCTTGGATTTTCTAGTTTAGCCTTTACAGCTAATTCATATAAAGATGTTTCCTTTAAATTTGCTTTATTGATTACTTCTTCATCTGTAAGAACATTAGCTGCAATATCCTCAGCTAATTTTAATCCATTTGATAGTACTATTGCTCTGTTAGTATATTCAAGCATTAGATGCATATCATGAGTTATCATTACTATAGTTACACCTTTTTTATTTAATTCTTTTAAGAATTCCATAATTTCAGTGTAATGTTTAAAGTCCTGACCTGCTGTAGGCTCATCTAAAATAATAACTTCCGGATTTAATACTAATATTGATGCTATTGTAACACGTTTCTTTTGTCCAAAGCTTAAAGCTGATATTGGCCAATTACGGAATTCGTATAATCCACAAATCTTTAGCGTCTCAAATACTCTATTTTTAATTTCTTCTTCAGGAACTCCTCTAACCTTAAGTCCTAAAGCTACTTCATCAAAAATCATAGTTTTAGATATCATTTGATTTGGATTTTGCATTACAATACCTATTTTTTCTGCACGTTCTTTAATAGTATCATTTATTAAATCTCTACCATCAAATAATATTTGACCTTCTGTTGGCTTATAAAAACCACATATTAATTTAGAAATAGTTGATTTACCTGCTCCATTTCTTCCTACGATACTAACCATTTCACCTTTATTAACCTTAAATGAAACACCATGTAATATTTCTTTTCCACTTTCATACGAGAACTTTACATCCTTCATTTCAAGGATAGCTTCACCTGTTGTTTGCTTTTCCTCTTCAGAAGTTTCTTCATACCAAGTTTTTAATTTTTCTCTGCATAAATCTATATTTAAAGTATCAATATGTTCTGGTTTCATTTCTGGAGTAATTGTACATCCTGCATATTTTAAAGCTGTAATATATAATGGTTCACGTATTCCAGTTTCAGATAAAATATTTGAACTTAATAATTCTGCTGGAGTTATATCCGCAGCTATTTCACCATTATTAACAACAATTACTCTATCCACAGCACAATGTAATACATCTTCTAATCTATGTTCTATTATTAATATAGTCTTTTTAGTTTCCTTTTGAATTTGATCTATTAACTCAATTGCACTTTTTCCTGTTGCAGGATCTAAGCTTGCAAGTGGCTCATCAAATAAAAGTATATCAACATCTCCAACCATAACTCCAGCTAATGTAACACGTTGTTTTTGTCCACCTGACAAACTATATGGTGCAGCATTTAAATGAGTGTCTATTCCAACAATTTCAGAAACAATTTTAACTTTTTCTTTCATTTCTTCTTGAGATACACAATCATTCTCTAACTTAAAAGCTATATCTTCTCCAACTGTCAATCCTATAAACTGTCCATCAGGGTCTTGAAGTACAGTTCCTACTGAATTTGACAACTCAAATATACTCATTTCCTTAGTTTCTTTGCCTTTAACTTTTAAACTTCCAGAAATTTTACCTTCATTAGAAAATGGTACAATCCCATTTATACAATTCGAAAGAGTACTTTTACCTGATCCTGACGGCCCTACTATAAGCACCTTTTCTCCTTCATATATAGTTAAATTTATGTTATTTAATGTTGGCTTTGCTTGAGCTCTGTATTGAAAAGAAAAATCCACGAACTCAATTACAGGTTTTTTCATAGCAAATCTCCCTCGTTTTTTATGTAAATTACAATTTATTAATTATTATTTAATTTTTTTATTATCTTATTTTAATAAACTACTTACTATTACTTTATTCGCTTTTAGTGCTTAAATTTTTTATAGCAAAGTCTAAGTAATAATCTACATTAAAGATAATACTATATTTTTAATCATATGTATATTATGAAACAAATTCTTTTTTAAATTAACTAAAAATACCAGAGACATAAAGTCTCCGGTATTTTAATAGATATTATTCTCTATCTAAGCTTCCCTTTTTAACTCTAGTCTTAGAATAAGTATATAATAATATAGTACCTAATATTCCAACTGTAATCGCATTTGAAGCCCCTGCTACAGCACCTTGTAAATAAACTTTCTTAGCTGGTTCAGCATATATAAGTATATCTAATGTTGGTGCAATTAAAAGCCATGCTATTGCATTAGCCACAACTTGGTAAATATTAAATAATATCATTTGTTTTTTACCAAATTCACCTTCATTAACCTTTAATCTTTTACATGCTAACCCAATTATAAGTCCTATTGAAGCTGAAGCAATAACCCAGCTAAACCATGGTGGACCATAGAAAACTAAGTCTTTTAATGCATGTCCTATGAACCCAATAGCAACCCCTGCAATTGGTCCATATAAAACTGCCATTAATGCTAAAAATGCATAGCATGTTTCAATATTAGTATTTGGTATTCCAGATGGAATAGACCCAAAACGACCTAATATCATAAATACTGCAGCACCAATACCAATTGCCACAATTGTTTTAATTGATAATTTGTTACCCATATTATTTCCTCCTTCTCAATATACTATATGATACTTTAAATTTTATTCATAAACTACTCTTGGAGCCTTTCTAATAGAAATTATCCAATTAGTTCCTGTTTGTATGTTATATGCTTTTGAGAAAGAACCTTGATTTATAGCAACTGCTAAGTTATCTAATGAATTAACATATACTAAAGTCTCCCCAACATGAACGTCTGCAAATGATTTTGCATATACCATTATATTTCTGTAAACTTCTCTTGTATCATTCTTTATTGCAACTTCTACTCTATCGCCATACTTGATACCTAAACTAGTAAATAACTCTCTTCCGATGTTTGTCCAAAGACTTCCGAATCTAACATCTAAAACATCAATTATTCCAGTTACCATATCATTATTCTTTGTTGATTCAACTACTGGTAATTCAACTATATCTTCAACTGGAATTTCTGGTCCAACTTGTTCAAAATCTATAACTCCAGCAGCAAGTCTAGCACCTGTATAAGCATATATATCTCTTCCATGGAATGTATATGATGCTCCTGAATTAGGTAATCTATTTATAGTTTCATCTATTTCTCTTGCTTCTACAATTCCACACATACGTTTAATATGAGTTAATGTTCCATTGTCCGGTGTTATTATGTATTGCCCTTTTGCAGTCTTAACCCCAATACTTTTTCTATTAGAACCTACTCCTGGATCTACTACAGAAACAAATACACTTCCTTCTGGCCAATAAACTACAGTTTGTATTAGTCTATATGACGCCTCCCAGATATTGTATTGTGGTATTTCATGAGTTAAATCAAATAATTGTAATGTTTTATCTACAGAGTATGCAACTCCATACATAGCACTAACAGCTCCATCCGCTATACCAAAATCTGATTGAAATACTAAAGCATTTTTCATAATATAAGCCTCCTGAAAATTATGTCGAATTTTATTATACCTTTAGCATAAACACGAATCATATTTTAGTCAACTTATTTTTTATTCGCATTTTAACGAACATTAATCTTTTTCTTTTTCCAGACAATACTTTCTAATTATACTTTTTTATTAGTTAGTAGTCAATAAATTTATCTATTTGTAATTGAATACTATTCTTTACAAGAAAAAAGGAAACCTTTTTAGGTTTCCAATAATTTTATATGTTTTGCTAATTAAGCACATGAGTTCCTTCACCTATATTACTTGTATAGAATGATGGTTTAATTTTTGTAACCTCTTCATATGCTACAGATACTTTTTCTTTGAATTCAATTACTTTAGCATTATCAACCAAAGCTATTGCACATCCTCCAAATCCAGCACCTGTCATTCTAGAGCCAATACAGCCTTCAATCTTTAAAGCTTCATGAACTAAAGTATCAAGATGAATCCCTGTAACTTCATAATCTTTTTCAAGAGACATATGTGAAGCTGTTAAAAGTTCTCCAAAGCCTAAGATATCATTATTCTTAAGCATTTCCATACTCATTTTAACTCTTTCATTTTCACTAACAACATGTACGGCTCTTCTTTTTATAGTTTCATCAGTGATGAATTTTTCTATATCATCTAAAGTTGCTTGGCATAGATTTTCTAATTTTCTTTCTTTATTACTATTTATAATAGCAAGCGCCTTTTCACATTCGGCTCTTCTTTCATTGTACTTTGAATCTGCAAGTTCTCTCCTCTTGTTAGTACTCATTATTACTAAACTATATTCACCTAAATTTAATGGAGCATATTCATAATAAAGAGAAGCGCAATCTAATAATATTGCATGATCCTTCTTTCCTACAGCTACTGCAAATTGATCCATTATTCCACAATTAACACCTACAAATTCATTCTCTACCTTTTGACAAAGCTTAGCTACTTCAACTCTATCAATTTTTTCTGGATTTTCTAAATAAAGAATAATATATGCCATTAAAACTTCAAGCGCAGCTGAAGATGAAAGTCCAGCACCATCTGGAATATTACTAAATAGCACAATATCCATTCCTGGTACCTTATGCCCTAAATCCTTAAGTTCTTTGATAACTCCCTTCGGGTAATTACCCCAATCATCTTCCTTCTTATATACTAATTCATTATCTAAATCTATAATAACTTCACCAGCAACATTTTTTGATCTCATTCTTATTTTACTATCATCTCTTAATGCTAATGCAGCATAAATACCAACAGTAAGTGCTCCTGGAAATACAAATCCACCATTATAATCTATATGTTCTCCAATTAAATTAACTCTTCCTGGCGATAAGAAAGTTTTTATCTCTCTATCATCTACACCATATTCATTTTTAAATAACTGTAACATTTCTTCTCTATTCATTCTCTATTCAACCTCTCTTATAACAATCTATTTATAAAATTAAATAACAAACTTATCACTATCTAAAGTACTTGGTTTAAGAATTTATCTAGTCCAGCCTGTCCTTTTTTATTTCTCTTAAATACACCAGCATCTTCAAGTACTTTTGAGAATATAAATCCAACTTCCTTTTTAAGCAATTCCTTTGCCTCAATATAATTTAATGATGAATTTTCTCTTAACATTTTTTCTATCCATGGAATATGCTTATTAATTTCATTATTTCTTTCTGCTTCTTCTCTGTTATAATCTAATTCACCACATAGTATATTAGCTATAATATCTAATTCCTTCTCTAATCGTCCTGGTAAAACAGCTAATCCCATAACTTCAATTAATCCTATATTTTCTTTCTTTATATGATGAAGCTCCTTATGTGGATGGAATATTCCATCTGGATGTTCTGCAGAAGTTCTATTATTTCTTAATACTATATCTAACTCAAAAGCATCACCTTTTCTTCTTGCTATTGGTGTTACTGTATTATGAGGTATATCTCCTGAAAATGCTAATATATCATTTTCTTCATCAGAATACATTTTCCATGCTTCAAATATATCCATTGCTGCATCTATAACTTCATTCTTATTATTTCCCTTAATTCTAACTACAGACATTGGCCATTTAACACTTCCAATTTCAAGATTTCTATATTTACTACTTTCATAGTATTTTTCTACTTTAGCCTTTTCCATTGGGAATTCATGTCTTCCACCTTGGTAATGATCATGTGTTAATATTGAACCACCTACTATTGGTAAATCCGCATTTGAACCTATAAAATAATGTGGTAAAACTTCTGTAAATTCAACAAGCCTTTCAATTGAACCTCTTGTTAATTTCATTGGCTCATGTTCACCACTAAATACAATACAATGCTCATTATAGTAAACATATGGTGAGTATTGCATAAACCACTCTCTATTATCTAAAATCATAGGTATAATTCTATGATTTTGTCTTGCTGGATGATTTAATCTACCTGCATACCCTACATTTTCTTTACAAAGAAGACATTTTGGATATGTTGATTGTTTCATTAGCTTAGCTTTTGCAATTTCTTTAGGATCTTTTTCTGGTTTAGATAAATTAACCGTTATTTCTAACTCACCATATTCTGTTTTTGCAGGCCACCAAAGATTTTTAGCTATTCTTTCTGTCATAATATAATTTGATGCTTTGCTTAAATCATAAAACCAATCTGTTGCTTTTTCCTTAGATTCATTTTCATACTTATCATAAAAACTCTTAACAACTTCACTTTCTCTTGGCATTAATAAGCCCATAATCTTAGCATCAAATAAATCTCTATGTGTTGTTGTATTTTCTTCTATTAATCCAGCCTCAACTGCATAATCTAAAATATTATTTAATATCTTAACAGGTGTCTCTTCAATTACTTCTTCTACTTCACCTTCAAATGGCTCCTCAACTTTCAATAAATCAATTAATGCATTTCTTGTTGCAATTATGTCCCACTCGGAAATCATTTCCTTACTCAATGCAAATTTTAAAAGCCTCTCAATTTCATACCCAATTTTATTCATAATCTCACCATCCACTTTTATTTTTATTTTTTAATTGATTTAACAAACTTTGGTTATTTGTCTATCTCATATTTAATTAATACTCATCCCATTAAATATTTCTTGTATTACTAATGTTGTAGCACCAACTACTGCTGCATCTCTTCCTAACATACTTTTAATTATCCTTACATTTTCACTTGAAAGCTTCATTCCTCTATTCTTGACAATTTCATTTAATGTCTCAATTGCATAGAATGTATTTTCAAATATTTCACCAACAACTACTATTGATGTAGGATTTAATATATTTATTAAATTTGTAATTGCTATTCCTATATATCTTGCTGCTTCCTTTATTATAGATATTGCTAACTCATCTTCTAACTTAGCTGCTTCAGAAATATCTTCTATTGTTAATTGATTAATATCAGCCTTTAACTCTTTTAAAACACTATTTGTACCTTGCTTAATAAGTTTAATAGCTTTTTTAGTAATATTATTATTAGATGCAACTGTCTCAAGGCATCCATAATTGCCACAATTACATTTATCTCCATCACCTTCAACAACTATATGACCTATTTCTCCTGCACTAAAATCAACCCCATAATAAGGTTTATTATTTATAATAATTCCAGCACCTATACCATTTGAAATATTCAATGTTACAAAATTTGATATATCCTTAGTAATTCCAAACCAACTTTCTCCTAAAGCCATTGCTCTAACATCATTATCAACATAAACACCTAAGTTTAATTCATTTTCTAATGCTTCTTTAATATTTATTTCCTTCCAGCCATAGTAAGGTGAGTATATAGACATTCCTGTTCTAGCATTTACTATTCCATGTAACGCTACCCCTGCCCCTAATATTTTTTCTTTTTCAATTTTACTACATTCTATAACTTCATTAATTAATTTAACTAACTCTTTAAAAACAAAATCATAATCATATCTTTCTTCATTAATTTCAATAGATTTTTTTAATATAATTTCTGCCGAAAGATTTGTTATGACAACATCTATCATCCCTACGCCAATACTTATTCCTATTACATATCTGGCATTTGGATTTAATTCTAACATTATTGGTGGCCTTCCTCCACTTGACTGTCCTACTTTACATTCAACTAAATATTCATCTTCTATAAGCATTTTAGTAATATTAGTCACACTTGCCGGCGTTAATCCTGTTATCTTTGCAACATCAGCACGTGATAAACTTCCATTATCTCTAATAACCTTAAGTACCGCTGAAACATTTAATTGCTTCATAAGTTCAAAGCTACCTCTTACTACCTTATTCATTACATCACTTCTTTATTAATTATTTTAATAAAGTCCTTAAAAAATTTTTCCCCTTTTAGGACTCATGAAATTGTTTTCTTAATTTTATATTATCATATTTTTACAGTTTGTCAATATAATTATGATTAAATTACTTCGATGTAAAATTAATTTTATCAATTCTACACCGAAGCTTATTAATGTCATTAATTTACTTTTAGTATTTAAAAACTTTAAATGATCTTTTATCTAAATTTATTTTCTTTAATTCTTGGATATTACCTGTAATTAGCTCTTTAGCACTACATTTTAAATTTAATTCTATAATAGCATCTTCATCACTATTGTTAAATATAACTATTAACTTTTCATCATTTAGTACCCTTTTAAACGCTAATAAGTTTTCATCACAATACACTTCTTCAAAATCACCATGAACAAGCGCCTTATTTGAAGCTCTAATTTTAATCATTTTTTTGTAGAAATTAAGCAACTCTTTATTTTGCTTTTCTTCATCCCAAATCATACATTTTCTGTTTTGAGGGTCATCTCCTCCATCTAAACCAACTTCATCTCCATAATAAATATATGGAACACCTAAATATAAAAATTGATATGCAATTGCTAATTTAATTCTATCTATATTACCTTCACATTCATCATAAATTCTTTTAGTATCATGACTTCCAACCAAATTCCACATTTGCTTAGTTATACTATCCATATATAAAACCCTATTTTCAGCCATTATATCTAAAAACTCTCTTGCTGTAATAATGTTTTTACCAAAGAAATCTATAATTGCATTTTTAAATGGATAGTTCATAATTCCATCTAATTGGTCCCCTTTTAAGAAAGAATTTGCTTCGTGCATTATTTCACCAATAATAACAGCATTTTTATTAGCTTTCTTAACTACCTTCCTAAAAGCTCTCCAAAATTCATGCCCAACTTCATCACAAACATCAAGTCTCCAACCATCTATTCCAATTTCTTTAATCCAATACTCTCCAACCTTAAGTAAATACTCTTTAACCTCTTCATTATTTGTATTTAATTTCGGCATATTATCACAACCGTTTGCAAATGTATAATACTTATTCTTTGACTTACTAACTGGCCATGAATCAATAAAATACCAATCCTTATATTTTGATTCTTTTTGATTTTTAATCACATCTTCAAATGCGAAAAAATCTGATCCTGAATGGTTAAAAACAGCATCAAATACTATCCTTATTCCATTACTATGTGCCTTTTCAATCAATTCTCTTGCTTCACTTAAAGTACCAAATTGAGGATCTATATCAAAGTAATCTTTTGTATTATATTTATGATTAGTTGTTGATTTAAAAATAGGCGTTAAGTAAATTAAATTTATCCCCAAATCTTTTAAATATGGCAATTTATCTATTATCCCTCTCAAATCACCCCCATACATACTTCTTTTATGAACCTTACCCTTTCCCCATGGAAGTGTTCCTTCAACATTTATATTGCTATCACCATTGCAAAATCTATCTGGGAAAATTTGATATACCACTGACTCTTGAAGCCACTTTTCTTCATAATATAAATCCTCTTCTGCTATATATGGAAATTGGAATGAATTCATATCATTATATTTAAACTCTCGATTAACAAATCCTCGTTCATTATATTCAAACCTTTGATTATTATTATCTATAAACTCAAAATAATATCTATATCTATTTCTAAACACTGAAATTTCTGCCTGATAATACGTAAACAACTCAGTTTCAGCAACAACTATCATTTTCTTTTTTAAATATGGATTTTCCCAATCATACCTATCCTTATAATAGATATAACATTCATTAACATCGTTTCTTGCTACCCTTACTCTAACTACTAATGTATCTTTATCCTTACCATAAGCATAAGGAGTATCTAAAACATGAAAAACTGCATGCTTATTCATATAACCACCTCATCTATTTTATAATATCTATATACATAATTATAAATTTTTAAGTTGAGCTAATTTGTATATTTATAATATAATAGTTATATATTTAATATATTTTATTTTAAGATGGGGGATTTTTTTATGTATGAAAGCTTTATTTCAGATTTAAATATATTTAGTAATGAATTTTCATCTTTTATCGATACTAGTGACAGGCCTGCTATACTTTATAAAATTCAACAAAAGCATATTGGTGAATTAGAAGATGATTTAAACATTGAGGATAAAAAAATAGATTTATATATTTGGAATGCTATATTTTCTAAGGAAATTATAAGACATGGTATTTCAAAGAAATACTTACATACTTTATACAATAAGTATTATGAAAAAATACCTACTTTAAATGATTTAAAATCCTTACAAGAACTTGAACTTGAAATGGCTGAAGCATATCTTGAATTTTTAATTAGTGATGTTGAAGTGAAGGACAACTTTATAGTAAACAAGCTTCTTCAACATTTGCATATGAATATTGAAAGTTTTATGTCTCTCGATAAAATATCTGAACATTTAGGAATAACTCCTGAATATGCTTCTACTTGTTTTAAAAAGCATATGGGAATTTCTTTAATGAAATATTCTAAAAAAATTAAAATAGATAGAGCTAAGGTTTTATTACTTACAACTAATAAAAGTATGCTTGATATTGCTATATCTCTTGGCTTTTATGATCAAAGCCATTTTTCTAGAACATTTAAATCTTTTGAAGGCGTTACTCCATCAGAATTCAGAAATACACACTATATTTAATGGTTGCATCATGGTAAGGCGAAAAAATAAATAGAGTATCTTAAGGAAAGTTATATTAATTTCTAGAGATAATCTATTTATTTTTTCTTTATTAACAACTATTATATTTTTCTTATCTTCACTTCTGCAAAAGCTGGATAAAATCCTGAAGCCAATGCAACCTTTTGTGATATTATATGTGATTCTACTGTACCATAAAAAGGAACCTTTCCTCTACGTAGTATTTCATTTTTTAATGCTTTAACTACAGTCTTAGCAACACCTTTCTCTTCAGCGCCTTCTAAAACATTAATTCCAATTTGCCACATTACATCACTATCTTTACTAGCTCCAGCCATTCCCAATATATTTCCACGCTCATCAATCTTAGCTACAGCAAGTACATCTGGAAAATTATTATCAAATGCAAATGCTTCATCAAATCTATTATCATCCTTAAACTGCTTTATTTCATCTTGATTATACCATTTTAAATCATTTACTATATCATCATCTATACCATATGGCAAATAATAATGATGGGTATTTTCTATTTCATAGCCAAATTCATTTAACTTTTTATCTATGATTCTTAAATTGGAATATAAAAATAGCCAATCACCATTTCCATTTGAAAACTTTTCGTTGCACCATTCTTTAATACATTCATCAGCAGATAAAATTGCCTTTCCATTAAAAACAAGTATTTTTAATATTTCTTTATCATCAGTATACCTTCTATCACCTTCATTTAACTTAATATTTGTTATTAAATTATTTCTATTATCAAAATCCTCAACTGAACAATTATAATCCTTGGCCAACTGCTCCTTAACCTTCTTCAATATTTCTTGCTTCACGGTTTTATTTCCTCCAATTTATTTATGATAATAAATCTGCTAATTCTTTATAGCTAGACACTTCATAAGTAGGGCTTAAACCACTATTATTTTTTTCCTTGTGTATATTAAACCAACAAGTATCAATACCATAATTAATACCACCTCTTATATCAGAGCTCAAGCTATCTCCAATCATAAGAATCTCATTTTTATTTACACCTTCAATATTACTTAAAGCATATTCAAAAATTTCAGGATTTGGCTTTGAAATTCCCACCTCCTCTGAAATTACTATATCTTTAAAGTATTTTGCGATAACCGAATTTTTAACTCTTCTTTCTTGTACAATGGTAAGACCATTAGTTACAATAGAAAGAATATACTTACTACTTAAATCTTCTATAAGTTCAATTGCTCCATCTAGTAAAAAGGATCCATTACCTAAATTAATCATGTAAGCTTTTGAAAATTCTTCCTCATCAAAACCCGCATTCAACTTATCATTTAATCTTTTAAACCTTTCTATTTTTAATTTTTCTTGAGTAATTATGCCTTCCTCAAGTTCTTTCCAAATAGCAGTATTTATTTCTTTATATATACTAAAATGATAACTTTCATCATAATCAAATCCAAATTCCATCATAGTATTTTTAAAAGCTTCTCTTTCTGTTTTTTTAAAATCAAATAAAGTTTCATCTGCATCAAATAATATTACTTTGTAGTTCATAATAATTTACTCCTAAATTCTATTTCTAATTTGCTCTTATAAAGTAATTATACATTATATTTTGTAAAACAAAAAAGGAAGCCAATTTAAGCTTCCTATAAAAATTTTCACTTCATTATATTTTATATTGCCTTTAAATAAATAACACTACCTTCAATATCTCCACATAGTGTATTAATATTTACTCCTAAATTCATTAATGCCCCACCTGAAAATACTTCCCTCGTTCTTATGTTCTTATAAATTGCATCCTCTTTTAAACCTTTTAACTTTATTCTCTTTAACATTTTAGTATCCTCTAACGATACTCCTTTAAAAGTAAGAACAACTTCTAATCTATCTTTTGATATTATTTCTATACATTCTACAGCCTTATCCTTAGAAAAACCTTTTATTTTATAAAATCTTTTTCCATCCTTACTATTACATATTTCACTTTTTGAAGATCTATCTTTAATATTATTACATACTATATTAAATCTATTGTTATTTTCTATAACAGCTATTCCCATAACTAATCTGCCCCCTTGTATAATTTTTAAACTATATATTAAATATGATAATTTTTAATGTTAACGTTACCAATAGAATATACTATTTTTACCTTAATATCAATAGTTTAAATAAAAATTGTTTAATTTTCTTAATAAATGTTCATTTTTTATATTAATTATATCTACTTTTAACAAAAAGGTTGTATCAATTTTGATACAACCCTTAATACTTTATTACTTTCTTGCCTTTTCTACCTTAAGCTTTTTACCTTTTATTGTTGAATTTTTAAGTGCTTCTATAACCTTGTTTCCTTTTCCATTTAAAATATCAACATAAGATACAGTATCTTGAACATCTATTATTCCTATATCTTCGGCAGTAATTCCTTCTATTCTTGAAATAGCACCTACAAAATCTCCTGGTCTTAATTTTTTCTTTTTACCACCATTGAAATATATTTTAGTAATATTCTTATTAATTACTTTATCTTTTTCTCTTTTCATTTTTGGCTTAGACTTTAATAACTTAATAGACTCATTTCTTTTTTCAGAATTTACTTCTGGAAGTTCACTACTTACTGGAATTTTAAAACCTATGTATTCTTGAATCATATCAAGTAATCCATCTTCATATTGATTAACAAAAGATATAGCTTTCCCACTAGCTCCAGCTCTTCCTGTTCTTCCTATTCTATGTACATAAGCTTCTTTTTCAACAGGCAAATCATAGTTTATAACATGAGTAATTCCTTCAACATCAATTCCTCTTGCAGCAACATCCGTAGCTACTAAAACTCTAAAATTCCCTCTTTTAAATTTATCCATAACATCAAGTCTATCTTTTTGAAGCATACCGCCATGAATTTTATTAACTGAATAACCCTTCTTATTTAAATTTTCAAAAACCTTATCAACATTCTCTTTAGTTTTACAGAAAATAACTGCAGTTTCAGGAGCTTCACTTATCAAAAGCTTACTTAAGTTATCCAATTTATAAAACTCTTCAAATCTATATAGTTCATGTTTAATATTATCAGTTATTAGCTTTTGTGATTTTATTTCAATATTAATAGGATTCTTCATATACATATTACATAATGATATTATTTCCTCGGGAATAGTTGCTGAAAACAGCATTGTTTGTCTATTTTTGTTTAAGGTATTAATAATATCTCTTACTTGATCTATAAATCCCATGTTTAACATTTCATCTGCTTCATCAATTACTAAATATTTAATCTCTGAAGTATCTAATGTTCCTCTATCAATATGATCAAATACTCTTCCTGGAGTTCCAACAACAAAGTGTGATTTTTGCTTTAATTCTCTAGCTTGTTCTGAAAAAGGTTGTTTTCCAAATACAGCAACAGCTTTTAATCTTTTAAATCTTCCTATATTTTTAATTTCTTCTTTTACTTGAATTGCAAGTTCTCTTGTTGGAGTTAATATTAAAGCTTGTGGTTTATTTTCTTCCCAAACTACCTTTTCACTTAAAGGTATTGCAAATGCAGCTGTCTTTCCGCTCCCTGTTTGAGATTTAACTATGATATCATTTCCCTTAAGCACTTCTGGAATTACTTTATCCTGTACATCTGATGGATTTTTATATCCTATACCATCTAATGCTTTCATTATTTCATTGCATAAATTATATTTACTAAATGTATTATTCAATCTGCTTCCCTCATCTTTATAAAAATTTATTATTTCATTTAATTAGTATACCCTATATTTATGTTAAGTAAATAACTTTAACTCTCGAAATACCTTTTTATAATAAAAGAATTTCTCTTAAACACTGTATATTTTGTACTACTTTTAAATATTATTTAAATTTTTTTTATATAACTAGTTTAAATAATAAAAAAGCAAATATTAAAGCTGATTATGTTAATCATACTTTAATATTTGCCTCTATTATCTTAAATTATGCATTTAAAAACTCTTCAATATTTAATTGCTTTTTAAATTCTTCTAAGCCAATTCTATCTATATAATTTCCTAATCTTTCTCTTCCTTGACCATGTTCAGCATAAATATCTATTACTTTTTCAACTACATCAAAGATTTTTTCATCTGGAATATTCATAGCTATTCTATCACCTAATCTAGGAATAACTCCACCTCTTCCTCCAAGGTAAAGAATCCATCCTTTAGGTCCTCCAATTAAACCAATATCTCTTGTATGGCTATCAGCACAACTATTTGGACATCCACTTACACCTATTTTTAACTTATTAGGAAGATTTCTTCCATGAAATGCACCATCTAATTTAGATCCTATTGCAACTGAATCTTGTAATCCTCTCTTACAGAAAGTAGTTCCTGGGCATATCTTTACGCTTCTAACGCATAACCCTATAGCAGCTCCAGGTTTCATTCCTAAATCAGCCCATGCCTTATCTATATCTTCTTCCTTTATTCCAACTATAGCAATTCTTTGAGCTCCAGTAACTTTTACAGCAGAAGCATTATATCTTTCTGCAACATCAGCTATATCTCTTAATTGCTTTGGAGTAATTAAGCCTCCTGTTAAATGTGGCGCTATTGCATATGTTTCCATATCCCTTTGTACTACAGCTCCTTTATCTAATAAATCTTTCATAGATAAATCTCCTTTCAATCTTATAAAAGTAAAATTTTTAATATAATAACTTTCATTTAAATATTATATATAATTTTAATTAAAAAGTAAAAAGCTATCTATACTAACAATAATGGAAACTCCCTATTCTACTCACTAAATTAGCCACAAGGTGTATTTATCCTAACTATATCTAATATTCATAATATCATTTACATGTATATTACTATTCAATATTATCTTAAATTCAGTTATTTTTTTATATAATTTATTGATTAATTTTAGTCATTTCATTTAATATATAAGCTAACTTTTTACTACTTATTTCAAATACATTTTCTTTAATTTCAATCTTTACTACTTCTACTTCTTCTGAAATTTCATTAATTGAATTTCTTAATTCAATTATATTTAATCCCTTTGATTCTTTTCTACCATATCCAATATCATATTTATGTATATCGGCATCATCTTTCTTTTCAAATAAATTAAGTACACCTTTTCTATCGCAAGCTAATTTACTTTTTCCATCTTTACCTAAATCATCACTTTCAATTGCATATACAAGCTTTCCATGGAACTTCATCATAGTAAATAGAATCATTAATTCATATTGATTTTTTTCTAAAAAGTTCTCTTCACCTTTGCTATTGAAATAAGCATTTAATAAATCATATGGAACCATAACCATAGTACATTTACCTTCATCTATAGAAAACTGATAAATACCATTAAATACTCCATACTTAATTGCTTCTATAATTTCTTCACCTTTTAATGTTCTTATATATTCAACTCCATCTTTTATTAAGCCAAAATGCTTTACAAAGTCTTGTGCAAATTCTCTTTCAGAAAAAAACCACATTCCTGGCATTTTTTTATGATTTAACGCACATAATGGCTTAGCTACATTATTTTTAATATCTTCTAACGAAGATTTTTTTGAAGCTATAGTATAAACTTCTTCTAACTTTAAGAATTCACTTAAAACTTCTTCATATTTCTTTTTAAATCTCATAACATCTTCTCTTGGAGTTTTTGAAAATTCTTGCATTAACTCTTGATATTTTTTAACTGTTCCTATATTCATATTTATTACCCTTCCCCACTTTAAATGTTTACATAATAATTATACATACTTTTGTTTGCTTTATCAAATATGTAAATATAATTTTAAAAATTATATTTATGTCTCCATTATAATTGGAATTATAGTTGGTCTTCTTTTTGTTTTTTCGTAAATATAATTTTCTACTGCTTTTTTCACATTACTTTTTAATACATACCATTCAATAACACCAATCTCTAAACACTTTTCTACTTCAATTACTGATATTTCTTTAACTTTATTGATTAACTCCTCTGATTCCTTAACATATACAAATCCTCTTGTAATAACATCTGGTCCTGATACTATACTTAATGTCTCTCTTTCAATTGCAACAACTATAGTTAACATTCCATCTTGTGCTAAGTGCCTTCTATCCCTTAATACTATATTCCCAACGTCTCCAACACCCAATCCATCAACAAATACAGCTCCAGTTCTTACTTTACCTTCTTTTTTACAACCATTTTTAGTTAGTTCTAGTACATTTCCAGTTTCTAAAATAAATATATTATTTTTATCCATACCTAAATTTTCTGCCAAATCACCATGATGTTTTAAATGTCTATATTCACCATGAACAGGCATAAAATATTTAGGATTAACTAAAGTATGTATTAGCTTCAACTCCTCTTGATATGCATGACCTGATACATGCACATCTGCTAAATCTTCGTATATAACATCTGCACCTTTTCTAAACAACTCATTTATAACCCTAGAAATAAGTTTATCATTTCCAGGGATTGGAGAAGCAGAAATTATAAAAGTATCTTCATGCTCTATAGCTATTTTCCTATGATTAGAAAATGCTATTCTTGCTAAAGATGCCATTGGTTCTCCTTGACTTCCAGTTGTAATTAATGTGATTTTACTATTATCGTAATCTTTTAAATCATCAATACTTAATACACTATTCTCAGGTATATGCAGATATCCTAGTTCCATTGCAACTTTTGATATATTCTCCATACTTCTTCCATTAAAAACAACCTTTCTTTTATTTTTAATAGAAGCATCAACAATTTGTTGCATTCTATGTATATTAGATGCAAAAGTTGCTACAATAACTCTTCCTCTAGCTTTACTAATAATTCTATCTAATGTGTGCCCTATACTTTTCTCTGATAAAGAATGTCCCTTTCTTTCAACATTAGTACTATCTGCCATAAGTAAAGTTACTCCTTCTTTACCTAAATTAGATATCCTTTGCAAATCCATTGTTTCTCCATCGATTGGTGTATAATCTATTTTAAAGTCCCCTGTATGTAATATTGTACCAACTGGAGTAAATATAGCTAAGCTACAAGAGTCAGCTATACTATGGGTGTTTCTTATAAATTCAACCTTAAACTTATCAAATTTAATTATATCTCCAGCTTCAACATTATGTAATTTAACTTCTGATAGTAAATTATGTTCTTCTAACTTTGTCTTTACTATACCTATAGTCAATTTAGTTCCATATATGGGTACATTCACTTCTTTTAGTACATATGGTAATGACCCTATATGGTCCTCATGTCCATGTGTTAAGAATATACCTTTTATCTTTTTAACATTATTCTTCAAATACGATATATCTGGTATTATTAAATCTACCCCGTACATCTCTTCATCTGGAAATGCTATTCCACAATCAACAACAATAATTTCATCATCACATTCAAAAACTGTAATATTTTTACCTATTTCCCCTAGTCCACCAAGGGGAATTATTTTTACTTTTTCTTCCCTCATTAAAACAGTTCCTTTCGCTACTTTATTAATTTCCTTATATTTATTATTCCTTGCCAATTTATTAGTTATTCTTCGTTTTATTAACAAATAATATTTTAGCAAAGAGTTAGTCAATATAACTCTCATCGCCATTTAGTACTTTTGCCATATTATTTAGTATTCATTAATGTATCTTCTACTACCAAATCTTAAATTACGCTTAAAAATTTCTATTAATCTAAAATTAAAAGTGAATAGTTATAAGCAATATATACTAACCATTCACTTTATCCTAAAATTTAAAAACCTTATCTCTTAATTGTTATATTTTTAATACTTGTCCTACATATATTAAGTTTGGATTTGATATTCCATTTATAGCTACTAAATGATTAACTGTTGTTCCAAATTTCAATGCTATTCCACTTAGAGTATCTCCTGATTGTACTGTATAGGTTGTAACTGTAGAATTTGATGTTGATTCAGATCCTGATACTGGAATCTTGAGTACTTGTCCTACATATATTAAATTTGGATTTGATATTCCATTTAAGGCTACTAAAGTATTCACTGTTGTTCCATACTCTTCTGCTATCCCACTTAATGTGTCTCCTGCTTGTACTGTATAGTTTATTGTAGATGATGTTGATACACTTGCTCCTGATCCTGTTGCTGGAATTTTTAGTACTTGCCCTACATATATTAAATTTGGATTTGATATTCCATTTAAAGCTACTAAAGTATTTACTGTTGTTCCATATTCCTCTGCTATTCCACTTAATGTATTTCCTGATTGTACTGTATAATAAATATAACTACTATTTGAATTAGAATTAGAATTATTATTAGTACTGCTACTATCCCCTACAATCCTACTACTTTCTTCTAATAACATTTCTTCAGTAAATACATCCATATCTACATTTCCACTAACACCGGCTACACTACCAGTATCTGAATATTGCCATCCAGCATGACTATTTCCCCATATAGGATTACCTTGTGGAGAATTCACACCATATTCTGCTATCCATAAAGGATAATTCTCTAATCCATATCCGGACACTATATTATTATTAGCAAAGCTCACATAAGTATATATAGCTACTTCTGTGTTTGTAAGCGCTTTTACCTTTTCTAAAAATTCAACAGCTAATTCTGATAATTCGCTAGCTCCATAGTTTCCTGCCTTCTCTAAGTCTAAAACAAGCTTACAGTTACTAGTTAGTCCCTTTATAGCATTTGTAAAATATTGTGCTTGAGCATCTACTGAAACTGCTGGATCAAAGAAATGATAAAATCCAACTAATAATCCATTGCTAATCGCACCATTATAAAATTCTTGTAAATAAGAATCTATAAAATAATTCCCTTGAGATGCTAATATATATACTATTTGTGTTCCGCTATTTTTTACTTGTGAAAAATCTATACTACCTTGCCAATTGCTTATATCTATTCCTGTGTAATTTGACATATTAAGCTCCTCCTTAGTTATATAATTTATCCTTAATTTTATAATATTCCGACATATAAAATTAGTGATTATAAATTATTAACTTTTAATTTTTTGGAGTTATACCAAGGCTTACTTTTCAAACAAAAAAGAGTTAACTATATTTTTTAAAATATAGTTAACTCCTTATATAATATTATTGAATATACTTATTAATTATTATAGAAAAGACTTTCTGACGCATATTCTGCATCACATGTTACATCAATTCCAAGTTTTCTAAATGTTTGCTCATCACTAGTTGGTAATATTGTTGTTGAATGAGCTTGACAATTTTTAAGCATAGCTAACTTTTCCATTGCTACTTGAGCTGTAGGATTAGTTGCAGCTGAAATACTTAAAGCAATTAATACTTCTTCACAATTTAATGATACTTTTTTATTTCCTAATGTTTTAGATTTTAAATCTAAAATTGGTTCTAAAATAACTGGTGAAATTAAGTGCATATCATCAGCAATATTAGCTAAATATTTTATTGAATTTAATAAGGCTGCTGCAGAAGCATCTAATAATTCTGACCCCTTACCTGTAAGAATAGTTCCATCTTCTAACTCAATAGCAACTGCTGTACAGATATCACTATTTAATTCTTTTAATTTAATAGCACGTTCTCTTGCTGGAAGAACAACATTTCTATCTTCTTCTTTTAGGTTAACTTGTTCCATTATAAGCTTTGCATGTTCAAATGTTTCCTTATCAACATAACCTTTTTTATATTCACAACCAGTCTTAAAATATCTTCTTATTATTTCTTGTCTTGAAGCCTCTTTAACAACTTCATCATCAACTATACCAAAACCAACTCTATTAACTCCCATATCAGTTGGTGATTTATAAACTGATTCTTTTCCTGTTATCTTTTCAATAATTCTCTTAAGTACAGGGAATGTTTCTAAATCTCTGTTATAGTTAACTGCAGTTTCTCCATAAGCTTCTAAATGGAAGTAATCTATCATGTTAACATCCTTTAAGTCAACTGTTGCAGCTTCATAAGCTATATTTAATGGATGCTTTAATGGAACATTCCATACTGGGAATGTTTCAAACTTAGAATATCCAGCAACATTTCCTCTTTTATTTTCATGATATAATTGGCTTAAACATGTAGCAAGCTTTCCACTTCCTGGCCCTGGTGCAGTAACAACCACTATTGGCTTACTAGTTTCTATATAAGGGTTCTTACCATATCCTTCTTCACTAACTATAGTATCAACATCTGTTGGATACCCTTTAGTAGCTCTATGCTTATAAACTTTTATTCCACGTCTTTCTAATTTGTTAATGAAAACAGTAGTTGAAGGTTGATCATTATATCTAGTTATTACAACTGAATTTACTTCTAGATCATAGCTTCTTAAATCGTCAATTAATCTTAAAACATCCATGTCATAAGTAATTCCGAAATCGCCTCTTATTTTATTTCTTTCTATATCTCCTGCATAAACACAAATAACTACTTCTACATTTTCTCTTAATTTATGTAATAATTTAATTTTTGCATTTTCATCAAATCCAGGTAAAACTCTTTTTGCATGTAAATCAAATAAAAGTTTTCCACCAAACTCTAAGTATAGCTTATCGTAGTTATTAACTCTTTCTAATATGTACTTAGATTGCTCTTCTAAATATTTTTCATGATCAAATCCTATTTTCATATGTCCACTCCTAATTTTATAGTTTTTTTTTAGTATGAATTGTTTCTATTATGAAACCACTCATACTAGCTGTAACTATTAATAATAAAATTTTGTTTTTATTATTATTTAGGCACAAAATCTATAATATTATTACACAAATTCTTGATAAAGTAAATCATAAAATACGAATTTTTTATTATAAATTTTTTTTATAATTCGCTAGTTGTGAAATACTCTAATCTGACATTGATTTATAGCTAATTACACAAAAAATGACAAGTCTTTAACTTGTCATTTTTATCTCCCACTTAGGTACAACTTTATTTACTTACGTTACCTGCAACATTTAAAACATCCCATGTTCTTGCAAATGGTGGTGAATAGCAAAGATCTAACATTCCTAATTGATCTGTTGTCATCTTTGCATAAATACAAGCAGCTAATACATTACATCTTTGAACTGCATCTTTATATCCTGCTACTTGACCACCTAAAATTACTTTAGTATGTGCATCATATATTAACTTAACATAAATTCTTTCTCTACCTGGATAGTAACTAGTTTGATTCATATCTGTTATAAATTTAGTTTTATAATTAAACCCTAAATCTAAAACTTCTTTTTCTGAAAGTCCAGTTCTTGCTGCTTCCATATTCATAACCTTTATACAGCTAGATGCTAGTGATCCTTGGAATGAGTTATTTTGACCTGCTAAATTTTCACCAACTATTCTTCCAAGCTTATTAGCTCCTGTTGCAAGAGGTACATATACTTCTTTATCAGTAATTAAACTGTTTATAGTTGCACAATCTCCTGCAGAATATACATCTTCTACTGATGTTCTTCCATATTTATCAACTACGATTGCACCATTTCTAATCATTTTTATTTCATCTGGATTTAAGAAGTCAGTATTTGGTCTTACACCTGTAGCAAGTATAACTATATCTGCTTCTATTTCTCTTTTATCAGTTTTAACCTTAGAAACTCTTCCATCACCAATAAGCTCAGTTACAGTTTCTGATAATAAAAGATTAACTCCACTCTCTCTTAACTCTTCTTCTAAAAGATCAGTTATATCTTTATCAAATACTTCTTGAAGAACTCTGTCTTGAAGTTGAATAACAGTAACTTCTTTACCTCTATGCTTTGCAGCTTCAACAGCTTCAAGTCCAATAAAACCAGCACCTATGATAGCAACTTTTTTATATTCTTCATTTGCCATTAATTCTCTTAATTTATTACCATCATCCATTGATTTTAATGTAACTACATTTTCTAAGTTAACATTTTTTATTGGTGGTATAATTGCTCTTGCACCACTTGCAATCATTAACTTATCATAGCTTTCTTCTATTATTTCATTACTATCAAGTTTCTTTATTGTTAACTTTTTATTAGCGAAATCTACATTTGTTACTTCATGCTTTGTATGTATTTCTACACCTGATTGTCTAAATGCTTCTGGAGTTCTTGCTATCATTTCATTTGAATCTTCAAAGAATCCTCCAACATAATATGGAAGCCCACATGCTCCAAAAGATACTATGTCTCCCTTTTCATAAACTACTACATCATCATTTGGTGAAAGTCTTTTAAATTTAGCTGCAGCACTCATTCCTGCTGCTATACCACCGATGATTACAACCTTCATCTAAAACACCATCCTCTTATTACAATTAAAATCTTAATTATTTATAGTTTACTCTTTATCTTATGTTAATATCAAAATAAACCACATATTAAGTAATATTTATTATCATTATAAATGAAATAAAAAAAAATAATAGTCCTAAATTTAGAACCATTACTTTTATTTGTAATAATTTAATTATTTTTTAGTTTTACTTAACTTCAATTCCACCTAAAACTGCAGTATACTTAATCCTTACTTTTGGTCCTGATAAAGCATTTCTATTTATTTTATGCTCAAATCCACCAAGTATAGGTGTCCCTGAAATTATTTCCACTCTAACATTATCAGGTAAAAATATATCTATACCGCCTAAAACTGCAGTAAGCTCTAATACTATATCTTCTGTTATTTTAGCTTCTCTTAAATCTATACCTAAGCCACCAAGTATTGCTTCTGCAACAATTCCCTTTAAATCTTCAGATGTATTCTTATAATCTCCTCCACCTAAAATTGCAGTATATCTTGGATATTGAGTTGAATCATACATATAAGATTTACTCTTAATATCTTCATCTGATTCAATTCCTCTTTTTTTCCCTGATCTAAAAAATGTTGCTAGTATAGAAATACCTATAGCTACTAATATTAATGGAAAAACTAATTTCCACATAACTCTTCCACTTATAATATCTAAACTATCAAAAAGTAATATAATTCCTACTATAATTAGTACCCCTGATCCCCAATTAAATCCATATCTAACCATAGATATTAATCCAGGTATAATTAAAAATAAAGTCCACCAACCCGGGAAAAATATATCTATATCCCAGATATCAAGTGCATTTCCACCAAATATAATACCAACCGCTACAAATAATAATCCCCAAATAAGCGCTGAATAATCTTTTTTCATCATTTACCTCCCAATATTTTACTCCCACCTATATAATAGCATATATTATAATACAATCTAAATAAATATTTGAAAAAGTATTGGCAAGAATATAGCCGGTAGTAAATTTGCTACCTTTATTTTAGTTACTCCTAGCATGTTAAATCCAAGTCCTACAATTAATAATCCACCAATTGCACTCATATTTGTAATTACTGTAGTACTTAAAACTCCAGATAAAATTCCTGCTCCTAACGTTATTGCCCCTTGATATATAAATACAGTTACTGCAGAGAATATTACACCTATTCCCAAAGATGATGTAAAGATAATAGATGATATTCCATCTAAAATTGATTTAGTAAATAAAGTATCATGGTTACCCTTAAGTCCACTTTCTAATGCCCCAACTATGGCCATAGCTCCAACACAAAATAAAAGACTTGATGTTACAAATCCTTCCGCTAATGATATATTATTACCTTTTTTACTTTTAAATTTACTTTCTAAGTAATCTCCCAGTTTATTTAACCATTTATCAATATCTATAACTTCTCCAATTAAAGCCCCTATAGCTATTGATATAATCATTATTAAAGTATCTTCTCCTTTTAAAGCTCCTGATATCCCTATGTATAGTACACATAATGCTAATCCATTCATTATTGTTGTACTTATTTTTTCTGTTAATCTTCCCTTTAGCAAAAGACCAACTAAGCAACCAACCATTACTGCTATTGAATTTACTATAGTTCCTAACATATTTACCCCCTTATTAGTTTACTTCATATAATTATACCAATATTTTGTAATTTTTTATATTCTTTTTATATACTCTCTCTCATAAAATAATTATGTAACAATAATTTGAGAGGTGTGAAATGTTTGATAACAACTCATTATTTCCCTTGCTTCTTTCTACTATAGCAGGATTATCTACTGTTTTAGGAGCTATCATCATATTTTTTACTAAGTCAAGAAATGAAAAATTTTTAACATTTGCTCTTGGCTTTTCTGCCGGTGTAATGATTGCCGTATCATTTACTGATTTATTTCCTACTGCCCAAACCGCTATATCTAAATATCATGGAAATACACCTGGAGTACTATGGTCTATTTTATTCATGTTGATTGGTGCTATAATGGCCTATTTAATAGACCTTTTAATTCCAGAAGGTAACAGCAACAAAATTGCTCAATATGATAATAACTTTGATATTTTCCGAGTTGGCTTAGTATCAACTATCGCTTTGATGATACATAACTTTCCTGAAGGTATAGCAACTTTCGTTTCTGGTTATCAAGATACTACACTTGGAATCACTGTAACACTTGCAATTGCACTCCATAACATACCTGAAGGTATCGCAATTGCCATGCCAATTTATTTTGCAAGCAAAAGTAGAGCCAAGGCTCTTAAGTACTCTTTTATTTCTGGTATGGCAGAGCCATTTGGAGCTTTAATTGCATTCATATGTTTAAAACCATTTATTAATGATCTTATTTTAGGAATCATCTTTGCTGTTGTTTGTGGAATAATGTTATATATCTCTTTTGCAGAGCTTATTCCCTCCTCCCAAAAGTATGGTTATTCTAAAATTGCATTAATATCAATTTTTCTAGGCTTTTGTGTAATGCCTTTAACCCATATTTTCGTTTAAGTTTAATATACACTATTTAAATAAATGTATATTTTTTCATCTTTTATAATTATAATAATATAAGATTGTTTTTAGGAGGATTATATGATTTTATTAGCCACAATTGCACTAGTTGGAATTGGATATACTTTAATTGAAATTGCATATAATTTTATAAATAATATTACAATTCCCTAAAAAATTGCCATTCAAATTAACCTAAATCTTAGATTAATTTGAATGGCATAATTATTTTATAACTTTATACTTCATCACCATTTGTTTCTATTACTTTCTTATACCAGTAATAACTATCTTTTTTATAACGATTCATCGAAGAACCTTCTTCCTCTTCTCTATCTACATATACAAATCCATATCTCTTTTGATAACCATTTAACCAACTTAACAAATCAGTAAATGACCAAGTGCAATAAGCAATTACTTCACAACCTTCTTCAATCGCAATTTTCATTTCTTCAATATGTGCCTTTAAGAAGGCTATTCTATATGGATCATGAATTGAATTATCTTCTTCCTTTTTATCAAAAGCACCTAATCCATTTTCAGATATTATTATTGGTAAATTATATCTGCTTGTAATTTCTCTTAAAGCATATCTTAAGCCCATTGGATCAATAGTCCAATCCCAATCTGTTGTTTTTAAATATGGATTAGATGGATTCTTAAATAATCCTGGTTGTCCTGTAACTTGTCCAGATCCTTTAACACCAGTAGTGTTAAATGTTCCATAAGGAGTTACTCCATCAATTGGATTATATTCACATACAGATGTTTGATAATAATTTACACCCATAAAATCAATTTTTGATGCTGCTTCTTTTAATATTTCTTCATCCCCAGCTTCAAATTTCGGTTCCATATTCCTATTTTTTAAGTAAATAAATGTTGATTTAGGGTAATGTCCATAAGCATACATATCCATCCACCAAAAATTCTTCATATCATCATAATCCATTTTTGACATTGCATTAATTGGATTACAATCAATAGCATAGCTTGGGCTATATGCAAAACTTGCTCCTATTTTCCCATTTGGAACTAGTTTCTTAAATTCCAATACTGTTTTTGCATGTGCCATAAATGCGTGATGATTAACTTGATAAAAAGTTTTTACATCATCAAATTTTCCTGGCGGATGCATTGCTGTAAGCCATCCTAAAGAAGTAAATATATTTTGTTCATTTAATGTAATCCAATACTTAACCTTTGAACCAAAACGTTCGAATAATATTTTTGCATATCTAACAAAATCATCTACTATTTTTCTATCCTCAAATCCATTATATTGATCTACTAATGCTTGTGGTAAATCCCAGTGGAATATTGTAACCATTGGCTCAATATTATATTTTAAGCATTCCTCAATTAGTTCTTCATAAAACTTTAATCCTTTTTCATTTACTTCTCCATTTCCATCCGGAATTATTCTTGCCCATGCAATTGAAAAACGATAAGTCTTAAGTCCCATTTCTGCCATTAACTTAATATCTTCTTTAAATCTATGATAATGATCTACTGCCACATCTCCTGTAGTATGTTTAAAAGTTTTACCTTCAATTCTAACAAATTTATCCCAATTTGTAAGTCCTTTGCCATCTTCTAAATAAGCACCTTCTACTTGATATGCAGCAGATGCACTTCCCCATAAAAACCCTTTAGGCATTTTAAAGTTTCCCATTTTTCTCACCCTCTATTTCTAAAAAAATTGTAATTATAGTTAATTCTAACAAATCATTAATTTAATTTCTATATTAATATTTTCACTCTTTTTATATTACTAATTAGAGATTAAATGCTTTTAATATATCTTTTGGATTTGTAGTTGTTTTTATTTTTTCTATTAACTCAATATCTTCTAGTGATTTTGCTATACTTGATATTATTTCTAAATGTTCATCATGCTTAGCCGCAACAGCAATTAATAGATATGCTGTTTGAGTACCAAATTTTATTCCTTTAGGATATTGTAAAACTATAATTCCTGCCTTTTCAACTTCACTCTTTCCACTTTCCGTACCATGAGGTATAGCAATTCCAAGGCCAATATATGTAGATATTATATTTTCCCTTTCTAACATAGAATCTATATATTCATATTTTGTATAACCATTATTAAATAAAAGTTCACCAGCTCTTATTATAGCTTCTTCCTTAGATTCGCTTTCTAAGCCTAACAAAATATTCCCTTCATTTAATAATGTATTATTTTCAACTTCAAGTAGATCTTCTACAGCATTAATTTCATTGCCCTCATTCTTTTTACTTAACTTCTCATATAAAACTTCTAAATTATCATCTTCTAAAAAGTTTTCTATAAAAATAATTTTATCCTTATTAATCTCTTTTTTTATACTATCCAATAGCCCTTTATGAGTTATTATTATATCAGCATCATCAGGTATATTAGCTACAGATGAATTAACTACTTCTATATCTAAATTAAAATCTTTTATTCTATTTCTAAAATTTGTTGCTCCCATAGCGCTTGACCCCATTCCTACATCACATGCAAACACTATTTTCTTTATATCTTTAATATCCAAGTCTAATTCCTGCACATTTTCCCTATTAGTATTTTTATCATCTTTTTCTCTATATTTTCTTTTTAATAAAAACGCAGATATAAAAAATGAAACTATAGCTCCAACACAAACTCCTAATAAATTTGTTAAAATATCACTTTTATGAGATAGCATCATTATAGAAAAAATACTTCCCGGAGATGCTGTTGCTATTAATCCAGAATTAAAAGTTAAAAAAGTTATTATAGAAACAATACTTCCTATAATTGCTGCTAATAACAATGATGGATTTATTAATATGTATGGAAAATATATTTCGTGTATCCCTCCAAAAAACTGAATTATAGCAGCACTAGGAGCTGACTGTTTCATGGTTCCTTTACTATATATAAAGTAAGATAATATTACACCTAATCCTGGACCAGGATTTGCTTCTAATAAATACAATATTGATTTTCCATATTCATTAACTTGATCTAGTGCTATTACATCTATTATTCCATGATTTATTGCATTATTTAAAAATAGTACTTTTATTGGTTCTATAAATACTGCCAATAACGGTAATAATCCATTTTTAACAATAAAAGATACCCCTATATTCATTACTCCTACAATGATAGTCATACTTGGTCCAATTACAAACAATCCTACTATAGCTAATATCATTCCTATAATAGCAAGTGAAAAATTATTTACTAACATCTCAAATCCAGCTGGAACTTTATCTTTTATTATTTTGTCAAATTTCTTTATTATGTATCCCGATAAAGGTCCCATTACCATTGCTCCTAAAACCATTGGTATACTAGTACTAGCTATTACACCAATTGTTGATATTGCTGCAACAACTCCCCCCCTTGGTCCCCCAGTAACTTTACCTCCCGTAATGCCTACTAATAATGGTAATAAATATTGTGTTAAGGGTTCTACTAGTAATGTTATCTTTTCATTTGGAAACCATCCTGTAGGAGTAAATATAGCAGTTATGAATCCCCATGCTATAAATGCACCTATATTGGGTATAATCATACTACTTATAAAATTTCCAAAGCTCTGTACTTTTTCTTTAATCACTACCTTTTTTCTCCTCTCTAGTTTCCTTTTATATTCCATATGCTAATTTTATCCTTATATTTCTTTTATATCAATTATTTTATAACTATTATTCAAAATTGTATTCACTTCAAAATATTATATAAAGAATAACACCAAAAGCATTTTGAATTTTACTTTTGGTGTTAGACTTTTAGAGATTAAATTTTGAGTTTTAAATATTTATATAGAAATATTATGCGCCTATTAATTTCTTAACTTCATCATAATATTTTTCTACCTTATCTAATACATCAGTATCACCTGATATTTTTGATATTTCAGCTAAAGATTCTTTAATACCTTTTTCATTAATTAAACTTTGTAATTGTACACTTTGAGCATCTTCTTTATTATCATAATGAAGTGCTGCCCCTACGCCTAATAATAAGTTATCTGTATTAATATTAAAGCCTCTTGCTGTAATTAATGGTTTTATTAATCTATCATTTTCATTTAGTTTTCTTAAAGGTTCTCTTCCAACCCTTGCCACATCATCTTTTAAATATGGATTCTTAAATCTATCTATTATTTTATTTATATATTTATAATGAGCTTCTTCATCAAAATTATATTTAGCAATTAATCCTTTTCCACTTTCAATCATTGCCTTTTTAACAAAATCGTAAATAACTTCATCTTTAATACTTTCTTCTATTGTTTCATATCCTTTTAAGTATCCAAAATAAGCAGTTATTGCATGTCCAGTATTTAATGTAAATAGCTTTCTTTCGATATAAGCCATTAAATTATCTACTAAATTCATACCTTCTATCTTAGGTATTTCACCTTTAAATGCTTTTTCTTCAACATTCCATTCATAGTAATTCTCAACTACAACATCTAAAATATTTTCACTTTTCACAGGTGGAACTATTCTATCTACAGAACAATTTGGGAATCCTACAAATTCTTCTAAATAATCAACTTCATCTTTAGTTAAATACTTCTTAACTTCTTCCTCAAGTTGTGAACTAGCCTTAATTGCATTTTCACATGCAATTATGTTTAAATAGTTCTTTACTCCATTTTCTTTTCTAAGAGCTATACCTTTTGCTATTGTTGGTGCTATTCTTGGTAAAACAACCGGCCCAACTGCAGTAGTTATAATTTCAGCTTCAACTATTTCTTTGTATATTTCATTATTTATTGATATAACACCACTTATATCATTAACTTTCTCTTCTGAACACACAGTATCCATTACATGAATTGTATACTCTTTATCTTTATTAATCTTATCAATTATTTCAGTATTTACATCTGCAAATACTACATGATATCCTGCCTTATATAATAATGATCCTATAAAACCTCTTCCTATATTTCCTGCTCCAAATTGAATTGCTTTTTTCATTAATAACTCCTCCTCATATCATCATTTAACATATTAAATATCTCTAAATTACTAGTAAAACTATTAAAATTATTAGTCATCTTAGCGTATTCATTTAATCTTTTTAATTGATTTTTTCCTGTTCTTATTTCTTTACCTTTTAAATATGGATTTTTAAATCTATCAATTGTTTTTTCTATATACCCTAAATTGCTTTTTTCATCAAATTTATATTTAACTGCTATTTTTGATGCACTTTCTTTTACTAAGTCTTTTACTAAATCATATATAAACTTATCATTTACACTTTCTTCTATAGATGTGTATCCTCTTAGCTTTCCAAAATACGAGGTCATAGCATACACTGTGTTTATTATAAATATACTTCTTTCAATATAGGCATTTAAATCATCTACAAAATTGGCACTTTCTATACTTGATATATCACCTTTAAATCCATTTCTATCTATTATCCATTGGCAATATTTCTCTACTTGAGCGTAGAAATCGTTTTCATTTATATTGGGCATCACTATTCTATCAACTAAACAATTTGGAAATCCAATATACTCATCCAAATAATTTATTTCATCTCTATTTAAGTGTTTTTTTATTTCATCTTTAAGTTTTGTACTAGATTCTATAATATTTTCACATGAAATTATATTTAGATTTAGCTTACTTCCATTTTTATTTCTAATCTTTATTCCTTTTGCTATAATTAATGCAACTTGTGGTATATATCTTGATTCAATAGCTGCTGTTATTATTTCAGCATCAACTATTTCATTTATTATTTTATCACTTGTTAACATAACACCACTTATATTATTAACCTGCTCCTCTGTACACTCAATATCTTTTACATGAATTAAATATTGATTATTTTCGTTAAGCTTATTAATTATTTCATTATTTATATCAGCAAAAACTACTTGATAATTTGATTTTGAAAGTAATGGTCCTATAACTCCCCTACCTATATTTCCTGCTCCAAATTGAATTGCCTTTTTCATAAGAAATACCTCTTATTATTTGTTAAAAGTTTTTAATATTTCAAATTTGTCACTTGTATTTTTAAGCTTGTCTACTAACGTTTCATCTTCTAATGATATTGCGATATTAGATAATATTTCTAAATGATCATCTCCAACTCCAGCGATACCAATAACTAAGTATGCTAAATCATCACCAAAGACTACACCATCTGGATACTGAAGAACAACTATTCCCGATTTCTCAACCTCTTTTTTTGCTTCACCAACTCCATGCGGAATTGCTATTCCCATTCCTATATAAGTAGATACTATTTTTTCTCTTTCTTGCATTGCAGCTATATAGTTATTCTTAACGTACCCTTCTTTAACTAATATCTTACCAGCTCTCTCTATAGCATCTTCCTTGCTTTCACTTGATAATCCTAAAATTATATTATCACTCTTTAATATTGAAGTTTCTCTAGCTTGTACTGATGCTGCTACTTCTGCCACCGCAACTTCTTCTAACTCTCTATTTCCATCTGCTCTGTTTTCTAATATAGAATACAGCTTGTCCAGCTTGCTATCTTGTAAGAAATTATCTATAAACACATGATCTGCTTGTGGAGAATTTTTTCTTGCTCTTTCCTCTAACTTTTTATGACTTACAACTATATCTGCATCAGATGGTATTATATCAACTGATGAATTAATAACCGTTATATTTGAAGCAAAACCTTTTATTCTATTTCTAAACTTTGTTGCTCCCATTGCACTTGATCCCATTCCAGCATCACAAGCAAATACTATTTTATTGATTACTTCTTTATTAATTACTACCTCTTCATTTTCAGAAACAGTTTCATCATTATTATCACTTAACTTTTTAGCAGCTTTTCTAACTAATGGTGCTGCAACAACAAATGATACAGCTGTAGAAACCGAAACCCCTGCTAGGATTCCAATCATTCCACCCTTTGGTGCTAATGCCATTAAAGCAAATATACTTCCTGGTGATGGAGTTGCTACTAATCCAGCATTAAAAATTGAAAATACTAATATACCTGCAGCACTACCAACTATTGGTGCTATTATTAATAATGGATTCATTAATACATAAGGGAAGTAAATTTCATGAATTCCACCTAGTGCATGTATAATTGCTGCACCTGGTGCCGATTGTTTCATTCCACCTTTACTATAGAAACAATATGCTAATAATACTCCAAGACCTGGACCTGGGTTTGCTTCTAATAAGTACATTATAGATTGCCCAAGTTCTTTCGTCTGCTCAATACCAATTGGACCAATAATACCATGATTTATTGCATTATTTAAAAATAATACCTTAGCTGGCTCAATAAATATTGCTACTAAAGGAAGTAATCCTTTAGAAATTATTACTTCAACCCCTAACTTAAGACCTTCAGTTAAAATTACAACTACTGGTCCTATAGCATAAAATCCAACTATTGCAAGTATTAAACCAATGATTCCAACTGAAAAATTGTTAATTAACATCTCAAATCCTGCTGGAGCTTTACCTTCAATAGCTTTATCAAATTTCTTAATAGTATATCCAGCTAGTGGACCCATTATCATAGCTCCAATAAACATTGGAATATCTGCACCTACTATAACACCTGCAGTTGCAATTGCACCTATTACTCCACCTCTTACATCTCCAACTACTCTACCACCAGTATATCCAACCAATAATGGAAGTAAATACTTTAACATTGGATCAACTAAACTCGCTAATTGCTCGTTAGGAAACCACCCTGTTTCGATGAATAATGCAGTAATTAATCCCCAAGCTATAAACGCTCCTATATTAGGCATTACCATTCCGCTTAAGAACTTACCAAATTTTTGAACTTTCTCCTTGATCATCTCTACTCCTCCATAATACTCTTTAATTCCTTCCTATATAAATCACCTAAAACCTTTTCTATAATATTAGTTAACTCTTCTTCACTACTTTTTTTAATGGATTCCCTAAAGCTTTCCTTCTCTATTATTTCTCCATTTATGTAGCTCATTATATTTATCTGAGTTTGTGTATTTTTTTCAGGAATTAAAGAAACAATTGCAAAATCAATTTCTTTATTATTCTCTATTAACTTTTCTTTTAATCTTACAACTCCAAATTTACAAGAAGTAATATTTTCATCTTTACAATGTAGTAACATCATATTGAATCCTTTTAAATAGGTGCTAGATTTCATTTCTCTTTCAATCAATGACTTTTTTATTTGCTTTGAATGATTTACATTATTAGCAAAAATACTACTAGCTATTCCTATCAAATCGTTTACCGATTCTACATAGTTAATTTCTCTTACTTTTACTTCTTCTATTATTGAAATTATTTCAGTGCCCAAATTTGTTATACTTTTTATTTTATCTTTGTCACACTTAACTTCTTTTTTTGCTATTTTTTTAAATATTCTATCCTTAGAATATCTATGAATAAATTCTTTTAACTTTATTTTATCCTTTTGTAGAAACATTGGATTTAAGCAAATATGCTTATAATCTACATCTAACTCTACTGTTGATATTATAAAGTCGATACCTTCATTTTTTAACTTATCTGTATCAATATTTATAGCTGATATACTACTTTTAATATCCAAGTTTTGATATTCTTTTTTTATATTTACAGCTAATAACCTTGATGTTCCAATACCTGTTGGACATGCTATTACAACTGATAAGTTTTCACTTTTTATATTTTCTTCTATTGCAGCAGCAATGTGCATTGCTATATACGCAACTTCAGATTCTGGTATTTTATCTACTTTAGTAATTTTCCTTAATATTTCACAAGCATTTTCACAAGAATCATAAATTTCTTTATACTGTTCCTTTATATTTTCTAATAATGGATTTCTAATATTAAGTTTCATAGTCATTCTACTAACTGCAGGAACTAAATGATTATATATATCTTTGCTTAATTTTTGCTTATTAAGTATTTCAATATTAAAGTCTTTTTCGACCTCTGATATTATATAATTAGAAATTTGCTTAATATCTAAGTTATCTAAATCAATATCATTTTCTACTTTATTTAATCTTAATCTTGCTCCCTTTAAATGCATTGTTATATAACCAATTTCATCTTTAGGAATTTCAATAATAAATATTTTTTCTAATTCATTTGTTATTTCAGTTGCAACTGCAAATTCAGATAATAATTCTAATTCACTTAATGAATCTTTATCCATTGAAATTTTTTCACCATTTTTTATTCGTTGAACTGCTAACGATATATGAACAACTAATCCAATATAATCACTATCTATAAGTTTAAAATTACATTTATCCTCTAAATCTGATACGATTTTTTCTATATCTCTAATTATTGTTTTATCAATAAAATTAAGCATTCTATTTTCTATTGAAAACTCTATACTATTTTCAGTATTTGGATTATTCAACGATTTTTTTAAAAGCTTTATTAACTCTTTTTCATCTAAAGTCTTGTACAAAATATCTGCTAATACTTTTCTATAATTATTTTCATTACCTTCTAGATAAATCCCTAAACCTTGTTTTCTAATAAGCTTTATATCAAATTCTTTTAACCACGCTTCAACTCCATCTAAATCATTACTTAAAGTTCCCTCTGAAACTTTTAATTGATTAGTAAAGTAAAATAATTTTAATGGTTCTTTATTTACTAATAGCTCACCTAAAATAATTCTTTTTCTTTCATCTTTGGTATATTCTTTTTGAATATTTTCAACTTCTAGAAGTTCTAATATTAATTGTTGATTCTCTAGATTTTCATCTATTATTAAACCAACACCTGGTTTTTTAATAAAATTAAATCCATTTTCATCTAACCATTCTTCAATTTTAGGCATCTCTCTTAATACAGTTCTTGAACTTATATTTAAGCTTTCAGCAATTGTCGAAATAGTTATAGGATTTTTACTAGTTGATTTAGTTAAAATTTGTATAATTTGTTTTTGTCTAGACATTAATTTTTTCTTTCTCATAGGCTCTCCTATTAGTGACATTTTTAAATATCAACTACTTACAATTTTATTTTATCTCTATTATTCGTTTACATCAATCTATTCATATGTCATAAATGTCCCCATCACTTAGTGACAAATTTGAGAATATTTATATTTTATTACAGATATAACTTTATTGCACCTTTATCTTTATATATTTTAAATTATCCCCTTTATTTATAGTTATTGAAGAAAAAAAGAAGTGCCCTAAAACACTTCTATTCCTTATTATACTTCCTTATTGCTAATTTTAAAGCTTCATCTTCTAAATCTGAGTATCCTTTAAAAATAACTTCATCTATATCTTCATTATTAAATAAAAACGTATAATCATTCCCTAAATAGCCTTCTGGATATAAAACCCCAAGATAATCCCAAAGTTTTTCTTCCTCACCCTGTAACTGCATTCTGCCCACTATCATTAGCTTTTTATACCCACCTTTTAAAACTACAATAGATCCTAGTGCTAAAAGTTCTTGTTTATTATTCTCCAATTTATGTACCCCCTATAATATAATACTTCTTATATATCATCATTATAGATTATACATATTTCTATTAAATTATAATAGCTATTTAATAAATATCTATAGCTTTTATATCTAATAATAAAGTTTTATCTTAATCTACTTTCTAATTGTTCTTTAAGTTCTTCATATCCTGGTTTACCTAAAAGTGCAAACATATTCTTTTTATACTCTTCTACTCCTGGTTGATTGAACGGATTTATTCCCAATAAATATCCGCTGATTCCACATGATTTTTCAAAGAAATAAACTAATTGCCCAAAATAATATGGAGTTAATTCAGGTATATTTATAATAATATTAGGCACTCCCCCATCATTATGTGCTAATACAGTTCCTTCGAATGCCTTTTTATTCACATAGTCGATAGTTTTCCCTTTTAAAAAGTTTAATCCATCAACATTACCTTCCATTTCACCAATAACTATATTTTTATTGACCTTTTCAACATTAAGAACTGTTTCAAACATTATTCTACTACCATCTTGAATAAATTGTCCCATTGAATGTAAATCTGTTGAAAAGTCAACTGCAGCTGGGAAAATTCCCTTTTTATCTTTTCCTTCTGACTCTCCATATAATTGCTTCCACCATTCATTAAAATAATGTAATGATGGTTCGTAATTAACTAAAACCTCAATTGATTTTCCTTTATTATATAAAATATTTCTTAATGCTGCATATTTATAACAATCATTTTCTTCTAATGAACTGCTAGAATATTTTTCTCTTGCATCTGCTGCACCTTTCATAATTTCATCAATGTTAATACCAGCCACTGAAATCGGTAATAATCCAACTGCTGTTAATACAGTAAATCTACCACCTACATTATCAGGTATAACAAATGTTTCATATCCCATTTCATTTGATAATCCCTTTAATGCTCCTCTTTCTCTATCTGTTGTTACAAATATTCTTTCTCTAGCTTCATCAGCTCCATATTTCTCTTCCATATACTTCTTAAATAATCTAAAAGCTATAGCTGGTTCTGTTGTTGTTCCTGACTTAGATATTACATTTACTGAAATATCTATACCATCAATAACCTCAAATAATTCTGATATATAAGTAGAGCTTATATTATTTCCTACAAAAAATACTTTTGGAGCTTTCCTTTTTGACTTAGGCAACATATTATTAAAATTACTAGTTAGCATTTCAATAGCTGCTCTTGATCCTAAATATGAACCGCCAATTCCAATTACTATCAATACATCTGAATTACTTCTTATTTTCTCTGCTGCAACCTTTATTCTTTCAAATTCTTCTCTATCATAATTTTTAGGTAAGTCCAACCACCCTAAAAAGTCATTTCCTGCACCTGTTCCATTATGAATAACTTCATGTGCACTATTAACCATTGCTTTCATATATCCAATTTCATTTTCATTAATAAATCCTTCTAATTTTGACACATCTAACGATAAACTTCTCATACTCACACTCTCCCATAATAATTTATTTTTAATAAAATGGACTATATCAAAATCAATTTACATTACAATTCGATATAATCCATTCATTTACTTTTAAATTTTATTTACTACTCAACAGTTACTGACTTTGCAAGATTTCTTGGCTTGTCTATATCACAACCTCTTTCAGTTGCTACATAGTATGCTAATAACTGTAATACAACAGCCCCTAATATAGGTGCTATTCTAGTTGAAATTTGTGGTATTCTTATAATTTCATCAAAAACAGATAAATCTACTTCTTGATTTTCATATGCTATACCAATAATTTCAGCTCCTCTAGATTTAACTTCTCTGATATTACTAATCATTTTATCCTTTAAATTACTTTGAGTTAATAATGCTATTATTTTTGTTCCTGGTTCTATTAATGCTATAGTTCCATGCTTAAGCTCTCCACCAGCATATGCTTCTGAATGAATATAAGCTATCTCTTTTATCTTAAGAGCCCCTTCTATTGCTAATGCATAATCAACATCTCTTCCTAAATAGAACAAATCTTTTTCTTGAGATATAAGTTTAGCAATCTTAGCAATTTGAGCTTTCTGATTTAACACTTCTTCTACCTTACTTGGTAACTCTAATAATGCATTTTTAATCTCAGCTTCTTCTTCAGATTTTAATAATCCTTTTAAATCTGCTAAATACATTCCTAATAGGTTCATTACAACAGCTTGAGTTGTATAAGCTTTAGTTGATGCTACTGCAATTTCTGGTCCAGCCATAGTGTATATTACACTATCTGCTTCTCTAGAAATACTACTTCCAACAACATTAGTTATAGCTAATGTTTTAGCTCCTATTTTCTTTGCATCTCTAAGAACTGCTAATGTATCAGCTGTTTCTCCTGACTGACTTAATGTAACTATAAGTGTCTTATTAGTTACTATTGGGTTTCTATATCTAAACTCAGATGCAATTGCTACTTCAACAGGTATTCTTGCTAAATCTTCAATAGCTACCTTTCCCATTAGACCTGCATTATATGCAGTTCCACATGCAACAATATATATTCTATCCATATTTTCTAATTCTTCTGATGTAAGCTTAAAATCACCTAAATTAACTTTTTCATTTAAAGCTACTCTTCCTGCCATTGTATCTTTAATTGCTTTTGGTTGCTCATGAATTTCTTTTAACATGAAAGAATCATAACCACCTTTTTCTGCTGCATCCTCATTCCATGTTACTTTATATATTTCTTTGTTTATTTTATCTCCATTTGATTCAAATACTTCAACACCTTCATTTGTTAATACAACAAATTCATTATCCTCTAAAAGATAAATATCTCTAGTATAATTTAATACTGCTGGTATATCAGATGCTATAAATGTTTCACCTTGTCCTATTCCAACTATTAATGGACTATCTTTTCTAACAGCAACTATCTTATCTGGTTCTTGTCCAGAAACTACTCCTAAAGCATAACTACCTTCTAATTTTTCAGTAGCCTTTACTACTGCTTCAAAAAGATTGCCATTATAATAATAATGAATTAAGTTTGGTATTACCTCTGTATCTGTTGCAGATTTAAATTCATACCCTTCGCTTTTTAACCATTGGGTAAGCTCACTATAATTTTCAATAATTCCATTATGAACTACAGTAATATCACCTTTTGATGCTTGATGTGGATGTGAATTTACATCTGAAGGCTCTCCATGAGTTGCCCATCTTGTATGTCCAATTCCTATTGTTCCTTCTGCTGAGTTATTTGATAATTCTTCAACAAGATTTGATAAACGACCTTTATGCTTTCTTATTTCAACTTTACCATTATTAATAACTGCTATTCCAGCTGAATCATATCCTCTATATTCTAATTTTGATAATCCTTCTATTAAGAAATCACTTGCTTTCTTCTTTCCTACATAACCAACTATTCCGCACATATATTTTCTTCCTTCCTTACTTTTATTTTTTTATAAACCGAATTATTAGTTTAAGATGCAACTTTAATTCAACCTTTAGGTTAGAATTGGTTATACCCCAAGTACCCTTAGTCTAAGGGCGTGTCTTTTGTTATCTACTACCTAAAGAGGTAGTAGTGTTGTAACAGCTATCCATCATAAAAAATTTATTGTAATAATTTAATTCAAACATTGTAAAACTACATACAAATGCTGTGACATTAAAAAAATACAATCAAGGTTTTAACACCAGACTAGACCTGTCCTACAAATCGCTTCATAGTTTTACTAGTCGCTAACGGTAGTGCGATACCGTGGGGCACCCGCCGAAGAATTCGATACTCCCCATCCTCGTCAACTCATAAGAGTTCTGGCGCTTTATATTTAAAATTAAACTTCTTACTAATTCCTCCTTTTTTTGAAGTACTAAGTTATATTTATAAATCATTAAAGATAAAATTTTTATAATAGCAGTAATAGTCCTTAGTCGTATAATGTATAACAAATAAAATTAAAATTTTAATTTTAATTTTTATAAATATAACCAAGATTAATTTTATACCAGTAAAATTATTCCTTCAATTAATAGATATTACATAAATGTCACTAAAGAGTTAGTGACAAAATTAAATATAAAAAAAACAATGATAAGTTTCAAAACAATTCTTCTTAAACTTATCCATCAATCATATGAAAAAAATTGTATAAGTCATAAATTTAAAGTACTAATTTAGCATAAAACAAAAAACAACCATTTTACACTTTTATTTGTAAAATGGTTGCTTTTTTAAATTATACTTCTAAAGACTTATAAATTGCCTTAGCTACTCCATCATTATTATTACTATCAGTAATATATTTAGCTATCTCCTTAATCTCTGGAATTGCATTTTCCATAGCATAAGAATTTTCAAATTCAGTAAACATTGAATAATCATTAAAGCTGTCGCCAAGAACTATTACTTCACTCTTATCTATTCCCATTTTTTTAATTGTCTTAGCTAATATTAATCCTTTTTGGGCCTCAATATCACTTATTTCAATATCATTAGAGAAAGTTGATGCTACTGCTAAATCACTTGTGCTTTTCTTTAATTTTTCTTTTAAATTTGCTATTAATTTCTCATCATTATCAAAAGTAACTATTTTTAATACCTCTACATTACTTTCTAAAATTTCATAAACATCATCTATATATTTCATGCCTCTTTCAGTATGGAACTTTTCAACGAATTCTATTACTTCTTCTTCATTCATCTTAGGGTTAAACAATTTAAATCTATCAATAATAGCTTTTTTATCACTTTCTTTATTAGTTACATAAGATCCCTTATTAGTCATTAATTGAATACATAATCCAGCATCATTTAATATATCAAATACTATTTTTACGCTGTCTTTATTCATATAAACACTTTCAATGACATTTCCATTTATATCTCTATACTCTGCACCATTACTTAAAATACATTCACATTTTAAATTACATTCTTCTAAATATGACTTTACTGCACCATAATCTCTTCCTGTTACTATTGTAAAATGTCTTCCCATTTCTTGTGCTTTTCTTATAGCCTTTAAATTTTCTTGAGATATCATATGGTCATCATTCAGTAAAGTTCCGTCCATATCACTTGCAATTAATTTTATCATATTTTATTCTCCTACTCCTTATCCTTAATGTTATTTTATACTATTTATTATACCAAACTTTATTATATAAGATATAAATAATATATATTCATTTTTATTTACTTTCTTTTATTCACATTTTCATTGCTCTTAAAACCACTGAACATAATTATATCATTTTTATATTATATAAATATATTTATCTATAATAAAAGGGGCTATCGCAATAGCGGATAAAAAAATCCGATAGCGATATTTTAGTGTTGCATCTAAGTAAAACTTACTTGTTGACACGAACGTACTAGGTCTAAGGAATAATTTACAACTAAAAAAATAAACCCCCATGTGATTTAATAGTCTTGCGATAAACTATTCACATGGAGGTTTTTTATTATATCCAATACTAATAATAAATTAGTTTTTAATAAATTAATAGCGGAAATTCAAGGAACTTTTCTAGAAAGAGTTATTTC
>NZ_JAASHD010000059.1:0-15664 GCF_019734375.1 Clostridium sp. K04 | reverse complement strand
ATCCATCCTTGTCTATATGCAATTTCTTCAAGACAAGCTATAAATGTTCCTTGAGTTGTTTGTACTGCTTCAACAAAATTAGAAGCCTTAAGCATTGATACATGAGTTCCTGTATCAAGCCATGCCATTCCTCTGCCTAATAAATCAACTTTTAAAGTTCCTTCTTCCATATACACCTTATTAAGATCTGTTATTTCTAATTCTCCTCTTGGTGATGGTTTTAATGCTTTTGCCTTTTCAACAACTGAATTATCATAGAAGTAAAGTCCTGGTACTGCATACTTTGATTTTGGTTTTTCTGGTTTCTCTTCTAAAGATGTTACCTTTCCATTTTCATCAAATCCAACTACTCCAAAAGCTCTTGGATCTTGAACATAATATCCACATATCATTGCTCCGCTTTTTAACTTAGCTGCTTCTATTAAATGTGAACTAAAGTTTTGCCCATAGAATATATTATCCCCTAATATCATTGCTACATTATCATTACCAATAAATTCTTCACCAATAATAAATGCTTCTGCTAATCCATTTGGCTGTTCTTGAATTGCATATTCAATTTTCAAACCAAATTCTGAACCATCCTTAAATAATTCCTTAAAATTAACTATATCTCTTGGTGTTGATATTATTAATATCTCTCTTATGCCAGCTAACATTAAAACAGACATTGGATAATAAATCATTGGTTTATCATATATTGGCACCATTTGTTTTGACATAGCCTTTGTCACTGGATAAAGTCTTGTTCCTGATCCACCTGCTAAAATAATACCCTTCATTTCTACTCTCCCCTTCATTTTATGATGCATTTTTATCACCAAATAATACAAATACTGTTTTAAATATTAACTTAATATCAATCCAAAGGTTTCTATCTTCAACATAACTAATATCAAGCTTCATCCAATCTTCAAAATCAATATTATTTCTTCCACTTACTTGCCAATAACAAGTTAATCCTGGCTTTACAGTTAACCTTTTATACATCCATTCTTCAAACTGCTTAACTTCCTTAGGCAAGCTTGGCCTAGGTCCAACTAAACTCATATCCCCTTTTAAAACATTCCAAAGTTGTGGAAGTTCATCTAATGAAGTCTTTCTAATAAACTTTCCAACCTTAGTTACTCTAGGATCATCTTTCATTTTGAACATAGGTCCAGACATTTCATTTTGATGTGCTAACTTTTCTTTAAGCTCCTCAGCATTTACTACCATTGACCTAAATTTATACATATCAAATAATTTCCCATTTTTACCAACCCTTTTTTGTGAAAAAAATATAGGTCCTTTAGAAGTGAATTTAACTGCACATGCTACTATTGCAATAACTGGACTTAATAAAAGTAATCCACTTCCTGCTCCTATGATATCGATTGCCCTTTTAGAAATTTCATAAATTCTTTTTTTATTTTCATCTATATTATCAAACTCAACTCTAATCCCTTCCATGCATCTCCCCCACTTCTTTATGTAATATAAACCCCTAAAATATTATCATTTGTAAAGTATTATTCATTTCCGTAGTAATATTGATATTTATTTCTAGTGTTATCTACTGCATGTAAAATAGTCCCGATAATATCAGCATTAACTTTCTTTAAAGTATTAACTGTATTTTGAACTTCATCCTTTTTAGTAACACCAGCCCTAACAACAACTAAAGTTCCATCAACTTTTGTTGATAAAATTTGCGCATCAGCAACAGCTTGCACTGGCGGTGTATCTAATACTATATAATCAAAATGCTCTTTCATTTCCTTTAAAAATGCAGTCATTGCCTTTGAAGCTAACATTTCTGCTGGGTTTGGTGGTACCTTTCCAGCTGTTATAATGCTAAGATTTTTATTATAACAATGAGCTACATCCATAACCTTTTGCTTTTGAAGTAGAATATCAGAAATACCATATGTATTAGTAATTCTAAAATTCTTATGCATAGAAGGCTTTCTCATATCACAATCTACTAATAAAACTTTTGCCTCTCCTTCAGCTAAAGTTAATGCTAAATTTCCTGCAGTAGTAGATTTACCTTCTCCTGGATTAGAACTAGTTATTACTATAGTTTTATACTCTTTATCAAAAGAAGAATATTGAATATTAGTTTTTAAACTTCTATAAGCTTCTGCTGCTATAGACTTTGGACTTTTTTCAACTATAAACATTCATCTTACCTCCTATACACTTTCAATATCAGGAATAGCTCCAAGCACTGGTATCCCTAAATCTTTTTCAAGCTGATCTTTATTTTTATATGTGTTATCTAAATATTCTAATAAGAAAACTAATCCTACACTTATCATAAGTCCTAATAAAAATGCTATTGCAATATTAATTTTCTTATTTGGGCTTACTGGTTCTTCTGGAAGTTCAACTTCTTCAATAACTCTTACATTCCCATTAGGAACAAGTTCCTTTGCAGTTACTATAAACTCATCTGTTATACCTTTTAAAACATCTTTAGCTTCTTCTGCATCTTTACTTTTATACTTAATTTCAAGAATTTGAGTACTTGATATTGGATTTACAGTTAGAGCATCTACCACACTACTAGCTTCTAATTCATCATAACTTAATCCACTAATTGCTCTATTAACTAAATCTTTTGTTTTTATAGCTTGCGCATAAGTTTGTAATAATTGTTGATACATATTAATATCACTACTGTTATAAGCTGCATCATCGCTTTCTTCTTTACCTATAAATACCTTAGTACTTGCTTCGTATACTGGATCAATTACAAAGAAACTTATAACTCCTGATATTATAGTAGCTGTTAAAGTAATTGCTACAATCATTATCCAACGTTTTTTTAATGCTTCGAAAATTTCCGACAGACTTATTACTTGTTCTTCCATTTCATTCATTTAATTTACACTCCTTATCCTCGTGACAATCAATATAAAGTTAAAAGATATAATTTCATCAATAATTTATGCTACGATTTGAGTTGTCACACAATTGTAATAATATTAAGTTAAAATAGTTTTAAATTTAGAATACTAGATCCTAAACTTTAATTTTTCTCTAAAATTCAACATTAGGAATAACTCCAAGGACAGGAATTCCCATTTGTTCTTCAATAGATTTCTTGCTTTTAAAAGTATTATCTAAATACATAAACCCTAATACTCCACCTACACCTGCCATTAATCCTAAAATTAATGCAAGTCCAACAATCATAAGCTTTTTACTAAGCAAATTGCCATGATTAACATGCACTTGCTCTAAAACCTTGATATTAACAGTTGGATATAATTCCTTAGAATAAGCAATTAAGTTTTCAGTAGTAGAATAAAGCAAATCATAGCTTTTCTGAGGATTTAAACTTTTATATTTTACTTCTATAATTTGAGTATTAGTAATTGGATTAACAGTAAAATTACTAATAACTGAGTCATAAGTTATTTTCTCATCCTTATTACTTAAATTATTAATTTTAGAATCATTTATTGATTTATTAATAAGCTTCTTACTTTTTATAACTTCAGAATAGGTAGTAATTAATCTTTGATATAAACTTATTTCTTCATTATTATAATTTTCTGTAGTACTTTGGAACTTTTGCTTACCAATAAATACTTTCACACTTGCTTCGTATTCCTGTTTCATAAAAAAAGTTGTATATAAACCACTAATTAATACGAAGCTTATTACAACCATAATTATTATCTTCCAATTCTTTTTTATCTCCCCTAAATATTCAGCAATATTTACCATTTATCCCCCTATTTTTCAAAATTATCTTATTATTCTTCTTGCAATTGAAATTATAGCATAAAATTTAATATTGAAAAATCAATGCTAAACGCAATTAGCCTCAAAAATGTAAACGTATTTTCGACTTTTTTTGCAATATTTTAGAATTACTTTTTTCTGTAATTATCTTTTTTTACTTATATTAACTTTTTTTCTTACTTCTTATTTAATATACTGCTTTTTAGTTATTTTTACATTTAATAAATTTTTTAAAGCTTGTCGTAATTTGCAATAAAGTTTTTTTTTAATTTTAACAATTTAGAAACATTTATATTATTTTGTAGATATTCCGCACAAACTTTTTCTATAAATACTGGAAATTATGTAGTATAATGAACGTAAGTTCTTAGAACAAACGTTCTTAGAATGAATATAAAAAATGGGGTGATACTTTTTGAATAATTATAATAATGAAATTAAACTTAACTCAAAAAGACTACTTGATATAATTTTAGATGCCAAAAACAAAGATTCTGATTCTATACTTTTTTTAATTAATAAATATAAACCACTTATAATAAAATACTCAATATCTTATATATTAAAAAACTATGATAAGGAAGACTTAATTCAAATAGGAACAATAGCAGTAATTAAGGCAATAGAAAAATATGATATATCTCATGGCGAAGACTTTATTGATTGTTATATAATTAATTCAATTAAAAATACTTATAGAAATTTAGCTCGTGCTAATATCAAATATAAAAGTGAATCAAGCCTTAATATTTCAGTTGATGAAGACACAGATATCCAATCATTATTACCTGATGATTATAATTTAGAAAATGACATAATTAAAACTATGCAGCATGTTGATCTAAAAAATCTACTTAAATCACTAACTCTAGAGGAGTATACCCTTATAAAAGAAGCTTACCTTACTGAAAATTCAAACCTTTATAAATATTGCATTACAAATAATTTAAATTATCATAAGAAAAGAAGAGAATTAATAGCATTATTATCAAAACTAAAAATAAAACTTAGTAAATAAAATTATCATTTAAGAAAACCTTTTCTAAATAAAGTTATTCTTAAATAAAAAAATATCTACATTATATATAGATATTTTTATCTATTATAAATGTAGATATTTTTTCATATTAATAATTTATATAACTCTTAAAATATATTATTATTAAATTTTATTATTAAACTATATTACTATTATATATAGCTTTTATATTACTCTTATTATATAAGTCTTACATTACTTTCTAAAATTTTGTTTTTATTAATTTATATATTAAAAGCTATGCAATTTTATTATTTAACTTAAATACATTGAAATTAAACTAATATAATTTTAAAAATATGCACCTTTAAAAAAGCCCTAAGAACTTCTTTTCCTTTACAGCAGTTCCATTAAAAGCTACTTCTTCATCATCAAGCATAGCACTTGCATTGCTAATGAAGGCTCTTTTTTGAGATTTTTCTAAAAGTTTAAGAGCTTCGCTCATATCTGTATCTCTTCCTCTGTCTCTATGTGCATCAGATCCAATAAAGCTATAAACATTATGTTCTAAGAACTTTTGAGCAGTTTTCTTAACATCTTTACCAAAATTCCCCGCAATACTTCCCGCATTTAACTGGAATAGCATTCCTTCTTTTATAAGCGCATTAATCATTGAAGGTTTTTTAATAAATTGCTTGTACCTTTCTGGATGAGCAATTATTGGCACTATTTTTCTTATTTGAAGCTCATAAATAGTATCTATAACTTCATCTAAATTAAACTCAAGCATTGGTAGTTCAATAAGCATATATCTTGACCCATTAATTGTTCCAATACACTTGTCATTAAAGTACTCCATAAGATTGCTACTGTAATATACTTCTTGTCCAGCATATATATTTATATCTATATTATTGTCTGCTGCAACTTTCTTTAATTCTTCTACTCTTTTTAAAACTTCAGAATACTCAACATCAAATCTTCCTCTCATAAAATGAGGTGTTGCTACTATTGATTTAGTTCCTGATATCTCTGCTTTTTTTAACATTGTAATTGTCATTTCTATACTTTTTGAACCATCATCAATCTCATTTATTATATGTGAATGTATATCTATCATCTCTTATTCCCCTCTCGCCATTTTATCCTTTGTTCAAAAGATTAATTATATTATATCTAACTTACTGTTATTTTCAAATAATTCTCTAAAAACTATACCTAAGAAAGCAATTGCTCTACTTTATAATAACAAGCAAAATAGCTTCTTGAACATACCAAAAGTAATTTTATAAAAATTAAAGTTAACCCAAACCAGGAACAATTACACTTTCACTTTCATTTTCATTCCTAGATTCAATCATTTCTTCATCATCTGGAATATCTGGCCATGCTTCAAAGTCATTTGAAGTATCATCTGTAACATCTGGTTCAACCCTTCCACCTTCTGATGGTGGCATAACCTCTTCATTTTCTACAATATATGCAACTATTCTTTGTACACTATCATTGTAGTAATATTCCATTGCAATATGCCCTACATCTTCTCCACTATATTGCATTCCCTCTTCATATATATTTTTAATAGTTTGAAGCATATTTTTATCGCTACTCTTAAACTTCTTTGGTATATAGCCTTCACTAACACACCAAATTGCCATTTGTGTTGCAAAATATGCATCACCATCTGATGTTAAACCTAGTTCTTCTGCACTTTTATTAGGATATCCGGCTGCCATAATTCCTATTATATTCTTTTCTGGTGTTCCTTCAAACTCAAACATTTCCCCATTTGGGTATTCTTTTTCAACTTCTAAACAGTATGCTACTCCTACTTCTGTAGTAATCTCTTTTGCTATTAAATAAAAGTCTTCATATCCAATGCTTCCAAGCACATTATCCCCCGTACTAACTACCATCTTGTCTCGCACATTTTCTGCTTTTGATACCCCTTTTAATGTTTCATTATTATTTATAGGATTAACTCTTTGTTCTACTAAATCACTAACTTTTGAAAAATCAGCTTTTTCAGAAAATACAGATACAGCTTTGCCACCTTGAAAATCAACACTATTAATTTCATTGCTTCTATTAATATAATTTAATTTTTGTAATTTTAAATTTGAATTTTTATATGTAGGGCTTCCTCCTACATTTTCAACCCTAACTGATCCATCAACTCTTGTTAAAGGTTCTGCATAAACAGTGTTTGTCAAATTTATAATTAACATAAGTAATATGGTAATGATAATCAATAAGTTCTCCTTAACTCTTTTCATTAGTGCACCTCCAATAAAATTATTCTTATAATTATTTTTATGTTGTTTTTTAATTTATCATTTTAAATTAGTCCTTTGATATTTATTCACAGAAAATCTTCCAATATCATAACTCCTAATATTATTGTTGGCCTTATATGAAAATATATACTTGAAATCTAATTTCCTTAATAATAATTTTTGTTTTAAAACTGCTATTTTACTAATCTTATAATGTCATAGAATTAATATCTTATAAATATTTTTGTATTTTTAAATTCTTATATATATTAATTATTAAATTATTTTAAACTATGTCACCTTAACTCATAAAAACATATTATATTATGAGATTATTTTTTTATAATCTTTGTAAAAATATATGAAGTGGTAAAACTAATGAAGAACGAAAGAATAAAACGATATACTAATGAAATAAGAACTAAAAATTTTATTATAAGAAAAATTTCTAACCCCAATAACTGTAAAAACAGAGTAGACGGTCTTATTCCTGGTGGTGATAGGTCAAACTCATATGTATGGGCAATGGCTGAAACAAAGAAATATATCTATATAGGAAGTAACCGAAATTTACTACTAAATTCCATTAATTTATTTATTACTAATGATACTTTAGCAAATGTAATTACTAAACTTGTATTTAGAGGCGATGTTCCTACTGATGTTGATGATAATGCTGCTAGAATATTTAGATATAATAACTCTACTAAAAAAATTGAACTTGTTTACAAATCTGAAACTGATTCTGATGGAATAGTTTATGAAACTGGTTATAGAAGTGCAATAACATTTAAAGCTAGTAACGAAGATAGTGAAAGTGTTTATATGGGTGGATTTGGGCCTAAGTATGCTAGAATATTGAAATTTAAAGATAATTTTGTTATAGGAATTGATAATCCTGAAGTTGTATTTTTTGATGAAAGTGGTTTTGCAAGCATAAGGTCTATGGAAATTTATAATAACAAATTATACTTTGGAATGATGATTATTGATTCTGATTTAGTAATTATGGAAAGTGAAAATCCTAGTAAAGATAATTGGAATGTTGTTGCAAATTTAAATTCTTTTCAAAACATTCCAAATGTAGATCAACTTTCTACTGGATATGGAGGTATCTTCGATTTAATTGATTATAATGGATATTTATATGCAATAATTGGATCTGGACGTAAGCCTTTAGAGGAATCTGGATTTTTAGTATTCAAAGGTAACCCTATTGAAACTATAGATGAGTATGATTCTAATTTTGATTGGAATTGGCAAATAATAGTTGGTCCTGGTGCAAAATATGAAGCTGGCCTTGGAATACCTTATCATGCTGTAGCAACTCCATTTAAATATACAGCTTGTGATGGTAATGAATATGTATATGTTGGAACTTTTTCTAATATAATTTATGCAATTCAAAGAATGACTCAATTTGATTTTAGTTATTTATATGAAAGCTTTAAAACTCCTACTACCCTTTATAGATTCGATGAAAATGATAATTGGGATTTAGTTATAGGTACACCAAATGATTCCCAACCATTTGAAACTGCATTAGGTAATTACAAAGCTGGGTTCGTTAGTAAATGTAGCAATATAGATTACTCTTCTAATCAATATATTTGGAGAATGTCTAATTACAACGACAAATTATTTTTAGGAACATTTGATTCATCAACATTATATGATTACCTTATTCCTAAAAACATTCCATGCTCTTTAAATAACTTCAAAGAAATACTAAAGTTTTTATTAAACTATTTGATTCAACTCAAAATCATAAATTCATCTAAAGCCTATAATATAATTGATTTATTTAAAAATTATACTAATCTTAGTAATACTCCTGATAAAATTTCACTTGTATATGCATGTTCACATTCTAATGAAATGAAACCTAGCGAATATTTAGAAGATCATATTAATAATTTAACTATAAATGCTCACTTAAATTTATTAAGTTATTTTAATGCCTTCCTTCCAGATGATTTAAGTACTGAAATCACTGAATTAATAAGCGATATTAACTTTGTTAATTGTGGAAACTATTTAAATAAAAATGTTTTATCAGCCTTAGATATGATTTCTAAAAAATTCCCTTATGATACAATAAATGATGATGAAAAGTATTTAGAATTAATTTATGAAAATCTAAGTTACTATTTTGGTGATGGAACTGTAGATGCTATAAGAAATGCCATTGATAAATGTAATAACAATAAAGAGAATCTTATTTTATTAATTTATAAAATTAAAAACTACTTGAATTCTGATGAGATAGCAAGGCAAATTTATTATATTAAGGAAATAAGAAAAATGTTAGATAACTCTTTACCTGGATTTGATTTCTTTGTATCTAATGATGGACTTAATTTTAGTAGGATTACTAGAAATGGATTTAATGATAAATTTAATTATGGCCTCAGAACCTTTATATCTAGTAATGATTGTCTTTATATAGGTACTGCTAACCCATTCTATGGTGGACAACTTTGGAAGCTAACTGAGATTTAATTTAAATTGTAATATAGCATTAATTAAAATGTTACATTATGTGTATCCTCTGATATATCATAAATATTTGTAAGAAAAAATGCCTAGATTGCTTAATCTAGGCATATCTTATAATTAATAATTTATTAGTTGTTATTCATTGATTGCTCTACGTCGTTTTAAATAATTTTACTAACTGTTATTTCTTCTTAAAACAGTTACTTTTACTTAATAAAACAATTATACTTTGTAACCCCATATAATTCTGTTATATTAAAATGTTGTTAACAACATTTTGGTATAACAGACCTATATGATATTTTCAACAACATTTTGATATAACAGAGCTTTATACCAATTACACCTTCTAGCAACTACAATAGTTCTCGCATCAGTAAATTCATAACTACAAGTTACTAAAGTTATAAGATTATCCTCTGCACTAAAATCAACATCCTTTTTATAAAGAGATTCCTCTGCCTCATTATACGCATAATTAATGAATTCATCTTCACTTGCAAATCCAATTGCTAAATTAACTTCATTTACATTCTTTACATAAACAGAAAAAGCTTCATATTCATATAATGTATTATTCATTATTATGTTAATTTTATTATCTTCATTGAAAAAACTTTCTTCCTTATAATTTGTAATATTATTAAACATAGTTCCATTTCTCATATTATGTCCATATAAAATAATATTCTTATCATTATCAATATCGTTTGCACTTTCTACAAAAACTGTCCCGGAAATATTAGATTCTTTTCTAAAGTTATGCTTCAAATAATAATCATTATCTGAACCTTGAACAACAGGATAATTTATATTTGTATTTTCAATTTGTATCCACATTTTATAATCACTATTTATAGATTTTAATTCTTCTTCATTTGCACTATTTACATAATTGCCCTCTTTAGATTGATCTTGTCCATCATTTTCTCCACTAGAATTATTATCTAAATCACTGGCTTCATTAATTACTGGTTGAAGATCCTGTATTTCTGAATTTAACTTATCATCTTTATTGTAATTATAATACTTATATCCTATAATACTTAAGCATACTATAATAATAGCTACTAATATAATGTTAATTATCTTTCTCATATATTTTCCCTTTTTACATTTTATATTTATACATCTATTTTATCATTATAATTTATAAATTGCTTAAATATATTTTATGAATTTATTCTCTACTTTCAACTTTTTGTTTATTAATTTCAAGTAATAATGCTCCTCCTGATAATATTAACACTGCAATAACCATTACTAATCCTTCATCACCAGTTTTAGGTATTACTATATTATTATTTGATACTTCTGCCTTAACTGTTGTACATATTGTTGTCATCATTAGAAATATCATTAAAAATGTTAATATACCCTTATGAAAAATTTTATTTTTACCCCTATTTAGTTTTCTCATACCTTTTCTCCCTTTTCGTTTAAATAAATAATCATTATAGCTAATTTTGCCATACATATTAAATATATTTATTCAATGGCTAAATTATTACTAGCAAATCTCAATAAAATATCCCTTTTACTTTATTGAGGTTAACTATTTAACATATTTTACCATATTTTTTCTCTAATTTCTATAATTTTATTTTTAATATATTTAATCATTTATTTAAAAAAGAGTGTTCTCTTAACTTTAAAATTTTATTATTTAATAATAGTTATGTTAATTAACCATAATAATTTCAGAGTATCAACCTTACAGCCCTAACTGTTTAGAATAACTTATATCACTTATTTTACAACTTCAAAAATTTTATAATTTTCTAGACATAAAAAAAGAACAAACTGTATTTTATAACCACAATTTGTTCTCTCTCTCTGATTTAGCTTTATCCATACTATGTAAACTCATTAATTTTAATAACTTTATAAGCTGTATAAACGCGTTAATATATTATCCAACAACATTTCGATACAAAATCGGAATCTTACATATAAATTATATAAAAATATCAATATATTATCTCTATCATTAAAATCTAAACTACTATTTTTATATAATCCTCTATAGCCGTCTGAAATTTCTAATTATAAAATTATACATTATAATAATTTCTCCAAATTATTTACAAGCTCACCTATTGCATCTACATATTTATCAACAATTCTTCTAGCAACTTCATCAGCTAAATTTTCATTATAGATATGAGAAGTACAGTTTCTATCCTCTAACAAATTAATCCAAACCTGATCATCAGAAATTAAATTATTAACATAAGCTTTTTTGTATATAGTTCTTGGAAATGAATTTTCCAATGTTACACCTAAATACTTCATAAATTCCTTTAAAGTTTTATGTGTTAACTCATATGTAAATTCAAATCTTTGAATTAAGCTATCTCTTATTATATCATTTTTACCATCATACATATCACTAACTTCTTTTAATCTTAAATAGGCTTTCTTTAGATTTATATATTTAAATTCAACACTTCTCATATAATAAAATTCCTTCTTTCTCTACTTGCTCTATAAAAAATTCATCTCGAATATTATTCATATCTGAAAAATCAAACTCTAAAAGTGTATGTGTATTATTTTCAATTTCTTCAATAAATAATAACAAATCACTATCGCAATATATTCCTAAATCTATATCACTTTTTAATTCATTATCTCCTCTTGCTCTAGATCCAAAAAGAACTACTTTTTTAATTCCATCATATTTTTTCGATATATCTACTATTTCTTTTATTATATCCTTATTTAAATTCAATAGTTCTTCCCTCCGCTTATTTCTATATTTATTTATATTATATACCACAAATACTGCTTTATAAACATCTTAATATATCCCATTAACTAATACATAATTGAAAAGTGACAAGCTGTGAAATTATTCTCACAACTTGCCACTTATCATTTATCACTTGTTACTTGGAACTTTCCTTCCCTGTAACATGTTATTTATAATTTAAAATTTTATTTATTCGTCGCTCTTACCAACACCAGAAAGAACTAATCCTTTATTATGATCTAAAGCCCAGTTAATTCCCCAGTCATTTTGGAATATAATAAGGTCTCTATCCTTAAAGTCTTTAACTCTCTTAGCATCAGAAGTTAAGTTTAATCTATCAATATCTCCATCGTAGCTTTCAATCCATCTTACATATCTAAATGCAAGTCTATCCATCTTGATATCAACATTGTATTCATTCTTAAGTCTATATTCAAGAACTTCAAATTGAAGTACACCTACAACCCCAACTATTATTTCTTCCATACCAACATGGTTTTCTTTAAATACTTGAATTGCACCTTCTTGAGCTATTTGAGTAACACCTTTAACGAATTGTTTTCTCTTCATAGTGTCAACTGGTCTAACTCTGGCAAAGTGTTCTGGAGCAAATGTTGGAATTCCTTCAAACTTAAACTTTTTGCTTGGTGAACATAAAGTATCTCCAATTGAGAATATACCTGGGTCAAATACCCCGATAATATCCCCAGCATATGCTTCTTCAACAATTTCTCTGTTTTCAGCCATGAATTGTTGAGGTTGAGCAAGCTTTAATTTCTTTCCGCCTTGCATGTGGAATACTTCTTCACCCTTAGTGAATTTACCAGAACAAATTCTCATGAATGCAATTCTATCTCTATGAGCCTTGTTCATATTTGCTTGAATCTTAAATACAAAAGCAGAGAACTTATCATCAAATGGATCAATTTCTCCAATATTTGAGTTTCTAGCAAGTGGTGATGTAGTCATTTCTAAGAAATGCTCTAAGAATGGCTCAACACCAAAGTTAGTTAAAGCTGATCCGAAGAATACAGGAGTTAATTCCCCAACTCTAACCTTTTCCATATCAAGCTCATCACCAGCAATATCAAGAAGTTCAATATCTTCCATTAATTTATCATGAAGTGCTTCACCTAATATTTCTCTGAACTTTTCATCATCAACAGAACCTTCAATAGCTTCAACTTCTGTAGAACCGTGATTTCCACCATTGAATGCTATGATTCTTTGATTTTGTCTATCATAAACACCTTTGAAGTCTTTACCTGAACCAATTGGCCAATTCATTGGATAAGTTTTAATTCCAAGCTCAGCTTCAATATCTTCTAATAATCCAAATGGATCTTGAGCTTCTCTATCCATCTTATTGATGAATGTGAATATTGGCATTTCTCTTAATGAACAAACGTGGAATAACTTTCTTGTTTGGTCTTCCACCCCTTTAGCAGCGTCAACTACCATTACAGCAGAGTCAGCAGCCATAAGAGTTCTATATGTATCTTCTGAGAAGTCTTGGTGCCCAGGAGTATCTAGAATGTTTATGCAGTGTCCTGCATAATTAAATTGCATTACTGATGAAGTAACAGAAATACCTCTTTGCTTTTCTATTTCCATCCAGTCAGAAACAGCATGTGTTGATGCTTTTCTTGCTTTTACTGAACCTGCAAGTCTAATTGCTCCTCCGTATAATAGGAACTTTTCTGTTAATGTTGTTTTACCAGCATCAGGGTGAGAAATAATTGCAAATGTTCTTCTCTTTTTTATCTCATTTATGTAATCAGCCAATTTTATGTCCTCCTAAAATTATTTATATATAAATTTAAATAAAATTTCTTTATCTTAACTTTTTTAATAAAAAGAATCTTAAATTCCCTTAGTCGTTGAATACACGGTATGTAACTTTAACTGACTAAATTGAAATTTTGGGTTTCCGTCAAGTTCGACTAACCAAATTACCAGATAGGTAACTTCTACTTACTAAATCTAAGATTTAGAGTATCAGTTGAAATTTGGAGTATTCATTTTAAAGGAAACTCGACTCCTTTCAGTCGCTGAGTAAGTTCGACTAACCAAATTAAAATTTGGAGTCTCACTTAACTTAATTATTATATACTTTTTTCTCTCATAATACAAACTAATCCTTTTAAAATTTAATGTTATATTTTTTCAATTTCACAAATATTTTAATATAGGCAATATTATATTTTAAGGAGGGAAGTACTAATGAAAATTTGCTCTCATTGTGGATTTAAATTATTGGATAATCAGAGGTATTGTCCAAAATGTGGTTTACCTATAACTACAAGTAATAATCAAGATAAAGCTAACCTTTCTCATGACGAAAACATAGAAAATACTGCAAGAATAGAAATACCAAACTTTGATGAAAAAGAACATAACAAGAAACCTGTAATTATAGTTTCTTCAATAGCAATAGGAATTTCTCTTTTATGTGTTATTTTAGTTGTATTATTAATTTATAATCAAAATAAAACCAAAGTTAATACCGATAATATAGATACTATTAATCCAGTAGATACTATAAACAATACCGATGGAAATGATACTGATGACGATGATATTAATAGTATTGATAATGATAACACTGAAAAAATAGATGAAACTATTATCATTGAAAATACGGATGAAACTAATAATCAAGGTAATACTGATAATACAGTTAATAATGATGATACTAGTAACGAAAATAAAACTATTATTAACTCTGAAGATTCTAGCACAGTAGATTCTTATATAAAAAAATATGCAGACAGAGATTTTATATTACCTCAAAGCAAGACTAAAAAATTAACTTATTCAGATTTAAATTCTCTTTCTGTAGAAGAATTATTTATTGCTCGTAATGAAATGTTTGCAAGGTATGGCTATGTATTTGATGATGATTCTAATCTTGCTAAATTCTTTGAGAGTAAAGAATGGTATTCATCTAACTCCAATTATTCCGGTGATCTTCATTCAGAAATTGAAGAAGATAATTGTAAATTAATTAGAACAGTAGAATTTACAAAATTATCTCATGATTCATGTCCAGATATAACTTCTGATTACGTTTTTCCAAATAGTTCTTCTTCACTATTATCAAGTAGTGATATTTCATCAAAAAATAACTGGGAAATTATTATTGCTATAAATGAAATATATGCTAGATATGGTTATAGCTTTTCATCAACCGAGCTAAATAACTACTTTGAAAACAAATCCTGGTATAATAATACTCATTCTAATGATATAACATTAAACGATATTGAAGATAATAATTTAAAACTTCTTGCAGAAGAAAGGGAACGTCGAACTAAAAATGCATTAATGCATGATTTAGGAGGATATCTAAAAATTTGTGTAAAATATAAATATAATAAAATGTATAACTGGAAATTTTATTTCCAGTTATATTTT
>NZ_JAASHD010000058.1:0-16779 GCF_019734375.1 Clostridium sp. K04 | reverse complement strand
CAATTATTTTTTTGAAAATATAGAAAAAGAGCTATCGCTAGCGGATTTTTTTACCCGCTATTGCGACAGCTCCATTTATATTTAATCACAAAGATCAGAATGCTTTGAAATAATTTTATTAACTAATCCATATTCTAATGCTTCGGTAGAAGTTAACCAATAGTTTCTGTCAGTATCTTTATTAATCTTTTCTATAGGTTGATTAGTTGCTTCACTAATTAAATTATTAATTCTAGTGCGGACTCTAAGTATTTCTTTTGCTTCAATTCCAATATCAGTAGCAGGACCGTTAAATCCACCTAATGGTTGATGTATCATATATCTTGTATTAGGTAATGAATATCTATTTTCTTTTTCAGCGGCAAGATATATAGTTATTCCCGCGCTAGCTACCCAGCCTGTACCAATCATAATAACCTTTGGCTTAATAAATTTAATGACGTCATGTATTGTATCAGCAGATTCAACATGTCCACCCTGACTATTTATAAATATTTTAATTGGTTCATCGCTTAATTCTTCAAGAATTAATAGTTTAGTACATACCTTCTCAGCTAATTCTTGATTAATTTCACCAGAAATAAAAAGAGTTCTGGATTTTAATGATTTTTCTGTAAGTATACTAGAAAAATTTTTTGATTCTTCTTTGTATTTTTCATTATCATTTACAGTTTGATTATAATAAAACATTATGGTAACACCTTCTTATCAATTAATATTGTTTTACTAATTAATAATATATTACCTATAATAGGAAAATAGAAGTTTATAGACTATAATATTTGAGAAATATTCAAAATTTATTTTTAGTATAAATTAAGAAGTAGGGTATCTTTTTTAGGGCTTATGTGATTATAATTACTTATAAAATGTATAATTGTAAGTTGTAGTAATATTATAAATAAATATATAATTATATAAGAAAATTACTACAGTAATAACATAGAGGTAAGTTATGAAAATAGATGAATTAATAAATAAGAACTATGATAAGCTAACTCAAAATGATCATCAAATATTTAATTATATAATAAAAAATCAGCAAGAATGCAAGGAAATGACTTGTGAGCAAATCGCAGATAAATGTCATGTTTCAAGGACAACATTACTTAGATTTTGTCGGAAGTTAGATTTGAATTCATTTGCAGAATTAAAATATGTATTGAAATTATCGGATTCTGAAGTATATGAAAATACAAATTTAGATATAGAAGAAGCATGTCAAACATATCATAAAATAATAGATGAAATAAAAGAGCATCAATATAAAAATGTGTGCTCATTAATATATAATGCAGAAACTATCTACATATATGGGACAGGCAATGCTCAAAAAGCAGAGGCAGAAGAATTTAAAAGAATATTTTTATCAGCAGGAAAATGTGTTATAGATTTATTTGATTTAGGTGAAGTACAGTTTATGCAAAATAAATTTGCGGATAAAGACTTATTTGTAATTGTATCACTTTCAGGAGAAACAGCAGAAGGAATTCAAATATTAAAAGCTATTGAAAGTACGAAAATAAAGACATTATCAATAACTCGTTTTGAAAATAATACAATTGCAAGAATATGCAAGGACAATCTTTATGTATCAACAAAGATGCTACATGGATTACAAAATTTATCTTATGAAATGACAGCAGCTTTTTATGTGCTCTTAGATATATTATTTGTAAACTATCTTGAGTATACTAGGGAGAATAAGAGATGAATATAGAAGAATTAATGAATATATATTATAGTAATTTAAATGAAAATGATAAGTTAATATGCAAATATATAATAAATAATAAAAACACTTGTTATAAGCTTTCTATAGATGAATTTGCAGCAAGGTGTAATGTATCAAATACCACGTTATTCCGTTTTGCAAAGAAAATTTCTCTACCTGGCTTTAGTGAGTTAAAGGCTAGATTGCGCCTTGAAGTAGAAGATAAAAGTAATGAATGGATAGACTTTTTAGGCACTGTTACTGATAGTTATCATAAGATGGTTGAAGATATTAAAAATCGTGATTGTACTAGTATATTTAATAAAATGTATAAAGCTAAAAGAATTATTGTATATGGTAGTGGATATGCACAAGCTAGGGTTGTTAGTGAGTTTAAGAGAATATTTCTACCTACCCAAAAAACTATTTTTAATATGCATGGATATGATATGGTTGAGGCTGTTGGAACATTAGCAAATGAAGATGACTTTGTAATTATTATTTCTCTTTCTGGAGAATCAAAGGGAGTAATTAAGGTTGCAAAAGACTTAAGATTAAAAGGAGTTCCAACTTTATCTATAACAAGGATGATGAATAATACTTTAGCAGCTTCATGTGAAGAAAATCTTTATATAAATTCAATAGCATTACCAAAGGAATATATTTTAGATTATGAAATATCAACTCCATACTTTATTTTAATTGAATTGTTATTTTTAAAGTATCAAAAATATTTAGCTCAAATATAAGTAATATTTTTATGTACATATTTTCAGTAAATGAAATAATGTGCAGAGTATGGACATATTTTTTAAAAGAGGCAACATTATTGATTGCTTCTTTTTTATTTGATACTATAGCTTTGACAGTAAAAGAGAGGAGCAGGATATGTATCGAATACTATTTTTTGATATTGATGGTACTTTAAGAGATGAAGCTTATGGAATACCTGAGACTGCTAAGACTGCGGTAAATATATGTAAGGAAAAAAACTATTATATTTGCTTATGTACAGGTAGAACTATTGGAACAATAACAGAAGACGTATTAGCTTTAAATGTGGATGGAGTTATTGCTGGTGGAGGATCTCATATTGAGTTTCATAAGAAACTTATTAAAAAATCTTTCTTTAAGGAGGAGAAAGTTAGAGCGGTAAATATTTATTTGAAAGATAAAAATGATGATATCGCTTTTACATTTGAAACAGATGATATCGTTTTTATGAATAAAGAAGCAGTAAAGATACTAACTTCTCTTAATGAGGAAAAGTTTAAATCATTAACAGATAAACAAATGCAATTTATTGAAGAACATCAAAAGATAGTTTATGAAGAAAATATACACAGATTCAATGAAAAACTTCACAGGGTTAATAAGATTTGCTTGTGGGCAAGTGAAGAGATATTTGAAGAAATAAAGAACATTTTTTCAGGAGATGAAATACAGTTAGCTCAAAGTTTTAGATTTGACTTTCGTAATTACTATGAAATAATTCAAAGTGATTGTAATAAGGGGGAAGCTATACTAGATTTGTGTAATCATTTAGATATTCCTATAGAAAAAACTATAGCTTTTGGAGATGGAAGAAATGATATAGATATGCTAAAGACAGTGGGTACAGCTATTGGAGTTAAGGGTGGAAATGAGGAAATATTTCAGTATGTTACTTCAATTTGTGAAGAGCCAATGAAAGATGGAATTTATTTAGAATTAAAGAGAAGAAATATTATATAAAGGAGTGTAGTTGTGAATAGACAATGGTGGCAAAAAGAAATTGTTTATCAAATATATCCAAAAAGCTTTAATGATAGCAATGGAGATGGAATTGGTGATATAAAAGGAATAACGGAAAAGTTAGGTTACTTAAGTGATTTAGGAGTAACAATGCTTTGGATTTGTCCAATATATAAATCACCTATGGATGATAACGGGTATGATATAAGTGATTATTTTGATTTAGCACCTGAATTTGGGATAATGGAAGATTTAGATGAGCTTATTGAGAAAGCTAGTGAAAAGGGAATAAAAATAATTCTTGATTTAGTTATAAATCATACATCAGATGAGCATAAGTGGTTTGAAGAGGCTATTAGGAATCCGGAAAGTAAGTACCATGACTACTATATATTTAAAGAGGGAGAAGAAGTGCCAAATAACTGGAGATCAGTATTTGGGGGGAGTGTTTGGGAAAAGGTTAACGGAAGAAATGAATATTACTTCCATGCGTTTGGTAAGAAACAACCTGATTTAAACTGGGAAAATGAAGAAGTTCGTAAAAGTTTATATGATATGGTTAATTATTGGTTAGAAAAGGGGATTGCTGGGTTTAGAATAGATGCAATTACATTTATAAAAAAGGATTTAACATATAAAAGTTTAGAAGCTGATGGAGTTGATGGATTAGTTAAATGTACAAAAACATCTAGAAATCAACCAGGTATAGAAAAGTTTTTACATGAGCTTAAAAGAGAAACTTTTAATAAGCATAATTGTGTTACAGTAGCTGAAGCGCCAGGGGTAGGTTATGATGAGCTTGATGATTTTATTGGAGAAGATGGTTATTTTTCAATGATATTTGATTTTAAATATGCTGATTTAGATATTGCATCTGGTAGTGAGTGGTTTAAAAGAGTACCATGGACGGTTAAGGATTTAAGAGAAAGAATAATGGCAAGTCAAATGGCTATTCAAGAATATGGATGGAGCGCAAACTTTATTGAAAACCATGATCAACCAAGATCAACAACAAAATATTTATTAGAACAACAAAATAATAAAGAGGCCATTAAAATGCTTGGAGCTATGTATTTCTTATTAAGAGGAACTCCATTTATATATCAAGGTCAAGAGCTTGGAATGACAAACTTTGAAAGAAAATCAATAGATGAATTTAATGATATTTCAAGTATTGATCAATATTATAGATCAATTCAAGAAGGACTTAGTGAAGAGGAGGCTTTAAAAGTTATAAATCTAAGAAGTCGCGATAATTCTAGAACTCCATTTCCTTGGAACTCCTCAGAGTATGGTGGATTTTCAAAAGTAAAGCCATGGCTTGGAATGATAGAAAATTATAAAGAGATAAATGCAGAGGCTCAAGTTGGACAAGACGATAGTATATATGAATTCTATAAAAAGATGATAGATTTTAGACAAAATAGTATTTATTCAGAGTGTCTAATTTATGGGAATATTACCGCAATAGATACAGAAAATGATGAGGTAATTGCATATACTAGAAAAGATGGAAATGAAACTATATATTGTTATTTTAATTTTAGTCAAAATAAAGTTTTTGAACCTTTAAATATAAAATCTAAAAAAGTTATTTTTAATAATCTTAAAGAAGTAGATATTAGTGAGGATGGTATAATTTTAAAACCAAATCAAGCTTTACTAATTACTATTTAATAAAATGGGAAGAGGTGTAATAATGAGTAATAAATATTTAAATATTGCTGAAGAGGTTATAAAGGTAGTGGGGAAAGATAATATTCTTTCCGTTACCCACTGTGCTACAAGATTACGTTTAATCGTAAAGGATCATGATTTAATTAATGATGAAGAAGTAGAGAAAATAGATGAAGTAAAAGGTGTTTTTTATACTTCAGGACAATATCAAATTATTTTAGGCACTGGAATAGTTAATAAGGTTTATGCAGAAATTCAAAAATTGGGTTTAAAAACTATGAGTAAGCAAGAACAAGATGCAGTTGTTAAGGACAATGAAAAGGGTTTAAAAAGATTAATGAGAATATTGGCTGATATATTTGTACCTATAATTCCAATTATAGCAGCAACGGGACTTTTCTTAGGACTTAAAGGTGTTGTGTTTAATGATTCGATACTTGCTTTATTTGGAGCATCAAGTGCCGGAATACCTGAGTCACTTCAAGCTTTAGTTTCAGTACTTACTGATACAGCATTTGCTTTCTTACCCGCTATAATTTGTTGGTCAGCATTTAGAGTTTTTGGCGGAACTCCTGTAATCGGTATAGTAATCGGTTTAATGCTTGTATCACCAATATTACCTAATGCTTATTCAGTTGCAGATCCTAGTAGTGGTATTGAAGCGTTAAGATTATTTGGTATTCCTATAGTAGGATGTCAAGGTAGTGTTATTACAGCAATCATTACTGGATTTTTAGGTGCTACTCTTGAAAAGAAATTAAGAAAAGCAATGCCTAATGTTTTAGATTTAATATTTACTCCATTTATCGTTATGTTAGTTATGTTAGTAGTTGTTTTCCTTGGTATAGGACCAATAATGCATAATATTGAACTTGGTATGGTTGGAATGATAGAGAACTTAATTAAATTACCTTTTGGTATAGGGGGATTTGCTATTGGTGTTATTTACCCATTATCAGTTTTAACAGGATTACATCATACTTTTGTAATGATAGAAACGTCATTACTTGCCAATACTGGATTTAATCCGCTTATTACACTATGTGCAATGTATGGATTTGCAAATGTTGGCGTATGTTTAGGATTTGCTTTAAGAAGTAAAAATGAAAAGATTAAAGCTACAAGTATAGGTGCTATGCTTTCTCAGTTATTTGGTATAAGTGAGCCAGTATTATTTGGTTTATTAATTAGATATAAATTTAAACCTTTATATGTAACATTAATAACTTCAGGTGTGGGTGCAGCACTTTTATCAATATTTAATATTAAATCTAATTCTTATGGATTAGCAGTTGTACCATCATATTTAATGTATATTTATGAAGGAAAACAATTACTATTTTATACATTAATATCATTAGGCTGCATAGCAGTGGCATTTTTATTAACTTGTGCTTTTGCGATACCAAAGGAACTTACAAAGAAAGAGGAAATTATAACTTATAAAAATAAGGAACAAATTATATAGAAAATTATAAATAAGGTGCATTCTGCTTTGAATGTACCTTATTTAATATTACATATATAAAGTTAAAAAAGTGAATCCTTGATAAATAAAAGTAATGAGATAAAGTTCTTTTATCCTATTACTTACAATATTTTATTCAAAAGGTCTAACTCTTAATTTTATACCTAAATCATCACATACTTTTTGGCTAGTCTTAATATCATCTTCACCAATACAATCAACTACAGTAAATACAACGTTTGGAATATAAGATTTGCATGATACTGCAAATTTTTTCATAGCTTCGTAAGATTCAATTCCAAATTTATTCTTAGTTATTTCATAAAATTCTTCAGCAGTTGGAGCATTAAGACTAATTGAAACTGTATCAATTAAATCTTTTAATAAAGGTGCAATTTCTTTTTTGTTAATTAAGTCGCCCAATCCGTTAGTATTTATCCTTGTTGGCATATTTGAATTTCTTTTCTTTATATATTTTGAAATTTCAATTATTGCATCTAATCTTTCTGTTGGTTCTCCAAAACCACAGAAGATAATTTCATCATAAAGGCTAATATCTATAGATTCAAACTCAGCAATTACTTCTTCAATTGTTGGTTCCTTTTGAAGCCATAAGCTATTAGTTTCAGCCATTTTTTTTGTCGTTCTTAAACAAAATGTACAGGCACAGGGACAACGATTAGTTAAATTCACATAAATATTTTTCTTTATTCCCCTTGCTTCCATTTCATCAATAGTTATATTTTTTAAGCTTATAAAATTACCCTTATCACTAGTATATAAAATAACCATTTAAACACATCCTTTTATATTATTTTAATTCAGTTAAAAATTCTTCAAAACAAACACCATAGCTTCCAGGTAAGTTTAAATCAGTAGTAAACTTTAATGATTTACTAATAAAGCTCGTAGCCTTTTCAACCGAAGACACAAAATCTTCTCCTTTAACAATACTAGCTGATACAATAGAGGAAAAAACATCACCGGTGCCTGAACGATCGCCACCTATTTTTTCAACCTTTATAATTTTAAAAGGTTTATCAGTTTCAAATATAAAGTTTTCTATTGCTCCTTGTCTTTGTAAACCTGTAATTACTATTTTGCTTGGACCTTCAAGTGATAATCTTTCACATAAAGAATATAATTCTTCATGAGTTGGAGTTTCATTGGGATAAGGTAAGTCTAATAATCTACAAAGCTCAGTAAGATTAGGTGTTAAAACATCTGCATATTTTATTAAGTTTTGCATCTCTTTGCACATTTCATCTGTATAAGTGGAATAAAGTTTTCCATAATCACCCATAACGGGATCGATTAAAACTATATTATCTTTTGTTTTAAATTTTTCTAAAAATTCTATTACTATTTTTATTTGCTCTTTTGATCCTAAAAATCCAGTACAAATTCCATCAAAATTTAATCCTAGAGTTTCCCAATTATTTACATACTCTCTCATTTTAGGAGTATAATCTTCAAAGAAAAAATTATTGAATCCAGTATGATTAGATAGGATTGCTGTTGGTATAAAACAACATTGAACTTTAAGTGCTGAGATAATAGGTAAAGAAACTGCTATAGAGCATCTACCAAAGCCAGTTATATCATTTATAAGCGCTATTTTTTTCTGATTAAATCCCCTCATTTTTTTCACATCCTTTAAGTAATAATTATAAAAGAAGAGTATAGGAAAATCAATTTTAAAAGCTTTGTAACGATACAATATTGAAGTTACAAAGCTTATTAATTGATATTATATTAGAGTATTACTATCTATTTATATTTTTTATTATTAAGATATTTTTGTAGGAAATTTCATAAGTAATATAAATATTATAGGGGATTTTTTGTAAAGTGATAAAAGAAATTACTAATAATGACATAAAGTATTATTTTAAAGATAGAGTATTTGATGAATAAGTTTGAAATAATATATTTAAAAATAGATAAGATGGAGTAAACTTATGTTGTACAGTATATTAAAAGTACTATAAAAAATAATTTATATGTAAAATTTTTTTTAATAAAAAAATACGACTACAAATGTCGTATTTAAGGAATATTATATATAGTGAAAATGAATTAATGCATAAAAAGATTTTAATTTATAAGGAAGTGTAGACATGAATAAATTTATGGAACAAGCAAATTTAATAAAGGATGATATCGTAGAATTTAGAAGAACCATCCATAAAAATCCAGAGGTTGGGGATAAATTGCCTAAAACTAAAGCTTATGTAATGGATAAGTTAAAGGAGTTTGGTTATGAGCCAGAAGAGATATGTGAAAGTGGTATAGTTGCTACAATTAAAGGAAATAAGCCAGGTAAAACATTTTTACTAAGAGCAGATATGGATGCGCTACCAATGGCAGAAGCTACTGAATGTGATTTTAAATCAAATAATGGATGTATGCATTCTTGTGGACACGATATGCATACAGCAATGCTTTTAGGTGCAGCAAAATTACTTAGACAAAATCAAGATGAGATAGAAGGAACTATTAAACTAGTATTCCAACCAGATGAAGAAGGATTTACTGGAGCTAAAAAGATGTTAGCGGCAGGCGTACTTGAAAACCCTAAGGTTGATGCAGCTATGGCAATGCACGTACATTCTTCTACACCATCTAATGTTGTATTATGTGGTTTAGGAACTAGTATAGCTGGATGTAATAGATTCAGAATAGTTGTAAATGGAACAGGATGCCATGGAGCTATGCCAGAACTTGGGGTAGATCCAATAAATATAGCAGCACACATATATATATCTTTACAAGAAATTATTGCAAGAGAAATATCAGCTACAAAACCAGCAGTTGTAACAATAGGAAAATTTGTAGGGGGAGAAGCACCTAATATAATACCTGGAGAAGTTGTTATGGAAGGTACAATAAGAGCTTTAGATAAAGAAGTTGGAGAATTTATATTTGATAGAATGAAGGATATAGTGGAATCTACAGCTAAGATGTTTAGAGGAGAAGCTAAATTAATAGAATTATCATCAGTACCACCATTAACAAATGATACTGAACTAGCTAAGGAAGTTACTTCTTATGTAAAAGACTTAGTTGGTGAAAAGGCTGTGTGCTTATTTGAAGGTGGAGGAATGGGATCAGAAGATTTTGCATCTTATTCATATGAAGTACCAAGTGTTTATCTTATGTTAGGTGCTGGTACTAAGCAAGAAAATCCATTATATGGTGAACCAATGCATAATGAAAAAGTTGTATTTAACGAAGATATATTAGTTACTGGAGCCGCTATGCATACATATTGTTCTATTATGTGGCTAAAAAATAATAAATAAGAAATTGAATAGCAATAATTATGAGATTATTGGAAATTTTATTTTATTTATTAAGAAGTAGTTCTAAAGTTACAATTAAGGAACTTGCTACAGTTTACAATGTATCACCTAGAACGATTCAAAGAGATTTAGATAAATTATCAGTATTAGGTATTCCTATAATAATATATAGGGGGAAAAATGGCGGAGTTATTATAGACGGAGATTATGTAATAAACAGACAAATATTAAGAAATAATGATTATGAAAAGCTAATGTTTTCAATATATATTTCTGAAAATATAAGTAAGGATATAGAAGAGGCAAATTTAATTGATAGGTTTAAAATTTTAGATAAGGGTAACTCGACAAAAGCTCTAGAAAAATTAAAGGAGCATTTTATAGTAGATTTATATGATGAAAAGTTTGATGCTGAAAGTAATATATGTAAGGAAATTGATAAAGCTTTAGAAAATAAGAATTATATAGAGATAGATAGTAAAAAAGGTAAAATAACTTTACTTCCAATTTCTTATGTTTTAAGAAAAGAAGGACTATGTTTATATGGATATAATGAAGAATATAAATTACTTTTAATAAAAGACATATATAATGTTGTAGTTATAAATAAAAAATGTAAAGCTAACATAATTGATTATAGAATAAATAAAAAAAATATCAAAATAGTATAAAAATATGAAAAATAAGACATTAAATGTCTTATTTTTTTATTATCATTATAATTATTGGAATAATTATGAAAATGTAATGGTATTCAGTAGAAAGTGATGGTAAAAGTTGAGACTGATATAAATGAAAAGAAACATAAAAAAAATAATATTATTTATTATGGTATTTTTTAATTTATTAATTAAATACAATGTAGTTTATGCTGATAAAATAGAACTTTGTAATGAATCAACTGTACAGGAAAATAAAATAAATTTCAAAAATTTAACTGTAAGTGATGGATTATCAAGTAATCTTATAACAGATATTTATCAAGATTCTATAGGCTATATTTGGATAGGTACAGAGGATGGATTAAATCAATATAATGGTAATATGGTAGTGAAATATTCTTATGAAAATAATACTGAAAACAGTATTGCATCACCACATATTACAAGTATAAATGAAGATAGACATAAGAATATATGGGTTGGGACAGATTATGGATTAAATATTATCAACAGAGATAGAGATAAGATAATAAGAATAGGAGCGGAAGAAGGTAAGGACTCTGAATTATCTAATGGGGATATAACAACGATATATAGGGATAGTAATGATACCATGTGGATTGGAACTAAATATGGATTAAATAAATATGATGAGGTTAATAATAGATTTATAAAGTATTATTCAGATGGTAGCAATAGTAGCATAACTAATAATTACATAACTGACTTACAAGAGGATGATTTTGGATACTTGTGGATATCGACTATAGATGGAATAGCTGTTATGAATTTAAATACAAATTCTATATATAATAGCAAAAATGAAAATGATAAATTAGAATATGTATATGAAATAGATAAAAATTGTAAAGGAGAAATATGGATATAAGCTAAAAGTGGTATATTTAAAGTAATAAATATAGATTATGAAACAGGAAGTTTTAACGTTGATATTAGAATAGAAACAGAATCATATAATAATGTAACCCAATTATTACATAAAAGCAATGGAGATATGTGGCTTTCAGAAGGAAATGGGTTAATAAGATATATTATAAGTAGTAATAAAATAAAGATATATAATGCGGCACCTAATTATTTGTTGAGTAATTCAATAACATGTTTATATGAAGATAGAAGTGGAGTGCTATGGGTAGGTACTAATAAGGGAATTAGTATATTAAATATAGAGCAGCAATTTAGTAATACAATAAATAATATATTAAATAAATATGGAATATATGAAAGTAGTATAACAACATTTTGGGAAGATGATAATAACGATTTATGGATAGGAACTGATGAAAATGGATTAATTAAGTTTGATATATCTGAAAATGATATGGTGAGATTTGTTTTTGATGAAAATGACATTTATTCTTTATTAAGTAATAAAATTAAGTGTATATTAGAAGGAAGGAACAATAATATAATAATATTAACTAAGTTTAATATTAAAGAAGAAAGCTTTATTAATTATTATGAGCAAGATGGATTAGCTAATGATTATATAAATAGTATAATTATAGATAATAGTGAGAATATATGGATTGGAACAAGTGATGGATTAAGTAAATTTATTATTAATGAGAATAGATTTGTAAGATTTACTGAAGTAGATGGATTATGTGGAAATCAATTTAATAAAAGAGCTGCATATAAGACAAAAAGTGGACAACTATTATTTGGGACAACTAAAGGAGTAGTTTCATTTAATCCTGACAATATAGAGGAAATATCGGTTAAAGAAGATAAAGTAGTTTTAGATTCATTATGGATAAATAAAAAGTTAGTTATTAATGATGGAGAAGAAATGGAACTTAATTATAACGAAAATAATATATCTATTTCATATTTTCTTCCTGATTATACAAAGATAGGTGTAATAACTTATTTATACAAGATGGATGGAGTAAATGAAGAGTGGAATGTTGGTTCTACAGAGGGGTATACAATTTATACCATGTTAAAGCCAGGTAAGTATACATTTAGAGTAAAGGCTGTTAATAGTGATGGAAGTTTTACAGAGGAATCTACTATACCATTTATTATAAAAAAGCCATTCTGGAGATCAAGTATTGCATATTGTATATATATCAGTTTGGCATTAATAATAACTATTTGTATATTATATAGAGTTAAATTTATGAAAAGATTAATAGATAATCAAACAAAAGAAATAAATCGTCAGCTTGAGGAAAATAAAAGGCTTTATGAAAGAAATATTAGAAATGAAAAATTTAAAAATGATTACTTTGTTAATTTATCACATGAATTAAGAACACCATTAAATATAATTTTATCTGTGCTTCAATTATTAAATTCCTTAGAGGAGAAGGGAAATATAACTAGGGAGAAAGCTTTGTACTATATAGATGTAATAAAGAAAAGCTCTAATAGTTTATTAAGTATAATAAATGATATTATAGATAGTTCTAAGATAGAATCTGGTGCTTATAAAATAAGTAAACAAGAAAATATTGATATAGTATATTTAGTAGAAGAAACTGCATTAAATATGAGTGAGTATATTAACAATAAGGGAATTGAATTAATAATTGATCCAGAAATTGAAGAATTACCAATATGTTGTGATTCAAAGGAAATAGAGAGATGTGTTGGTAACCTTATTGGAAATGCAGTTAAGTTTACAGAAAAAGATGGGAAAATTAAAGTTTTAATTAAAGAGCAAGATAATACTGTAAGTATTTCTATTGAAGATAATGGTCTTGGAATATCTAAGGATGATCAAGAATTTATATTTAAGAGATTTGAGCAAGGTGGTAATGTTAATTTATTGTATTGGGAGTCCTATTATAGGAATAATATTTACTATGAGTGGATATTATCAGGCCATTGGTAAAAATATTTATGCAAATATAATATCTATAGGAAGAGGGTTTGTATTTCAATTTATATTTACAGTAGTGTTGCCTCCTTTTATAGGAACTACCGGGGTATTTTTATCATTGCCTTTAGCTGAATTAATAACATTTATAATCTTAGGTGTTATAGTATTAATAGAATCACGTAAAAAGTCTATAACTTTGTTAAAAAATAAAAGTATATTGATAAATGTACCATAAAATTTATATGTGCATTCAGTAAATGTTTTTGTTTGCTGTTGAGAAGAGGCTTTATTTATATATTAATATGCATATAATAATTAATTATTAAGTATATTTAATAATTAATATGTTTATTATTAAATTATATTAGTAGAAATAAAAAGGAAGATGAAGATAATGAAAGTTGATAAAAGTATTTGCCCTATTTGTGGAAATCCCAATAATTGTGGATATGAAAATGGATTAACTCATGAAGGATGCTGGTGTGAAAAAATTAAAGTTCCTAAAGAGTTAAGAGAACAAATACCAGCAGAGTTAAGGGGAAAGGCGTGTATTTGCAAAAAATGCATAATGGAATATAAAGAAAAATTTAATAAGTAATTATATTTTACGGTATCTTTATTAAAAATAAAGATACCGTTTTTAGATATAAATATAATTTAATTAGACAATATTATATTGAATATATATCTGAAAATTCTATATTACATTTTTCAATTTTTGATGAAGGTGTACTTTGATTTAAAGTATCAAATTTTTCGCTATTAGTTAATTTTATTGGTAAATAAAAAATGAATTCTGCACCATTTTTAAAGTTAGGGTTGGCCCATATTTCACCACCATGCAATTCTATAAAGGATTTACACAAGAATAATCCAATTCCAGTTCCTTGATTTTTTTTTGTAAACAACTCATCACTTTGAATAAATCTGCTAAAGATTTTCTTAGAATCTGATACAGAAATTTCAGGGCCATTATTTTGAACATGAACAAAAAGTTTTTTTGATTCATAATCTGTAAAAATTTTAACTTTGATTTTTCCATTACTATCTGTAAATTTTAAAGAATTCGAAATTAGATTTAGTATGACTTTTTCTATTTTATCAGGATCGCATGAAAGAAAGACTTCTTCTTCATCAGTATCAAAGATTATTTCTTTATTGTTTTGTTCTAAATAATCGCATGTTGATAATACTATATTTTCGATTATGTTTATTATATTGCAATTAACTAATGTTAAATCAGTAAAATTATTTTCTAGCTTGCTACTATCTAGTACGTTATTGACAAGTCTTAATAATCTATAAGAGTTTTGTTTTAAAATATTTAAATATTTTAAAAGTGTATCGTTATCGATTTCACAGTTATCAGATAGTAGTTTTAGAAGCAATTGAATACTTGAAAGTATAATATTAATTGGAGTCTTAAACTCATGAGAAAGAGTAGCAAAGTAATTCATTTTACTTAAAAGTATCGAAGGAGAATATTCAACTGAATTAATCATATTTTTCTTAAAAACATACTTTTCAAACTCGTTTGTTACGTTAAAGCTTACTAAAAGTGAACTTAAATTGTCACATATGTCTTTAATGAGTCCTTCATTGTTTATTTGGTATTTAGTAATATTATCATAATTTATATGCAGTATGCCTATTACCTTATTTGCAAAGCATAATGCTTTAACTATAAATGATGAGGTATTTTTAGTAGTATATTCTTTTTTATAATATTTAGAAAGAATTGAATTTATATATTTATAGCGTTTAAATGAATTCGTTTTATTATCAATTTTTGATAATAGAGGTTCATCAACTTTAATAGTTATATTTTCATAAAAAATATTTTCGTTAATAGTGGATGAAGCATATGAGTTAATTACTGAATTATCACTATTAAATAGGAATATGTTTACATTCGAAGCTGCAAGTATAGTACATAAGTTATTTAATATTTCAATTATGAAATCTGAGTAGTTATTTTGGTTATCAATGTTAGTTTTTTTATATGTAATTTTTTTGAAGTCAATATTTGTTGTACTGTTTATATCTAGAGGTCTTGAAACAGTAACAACATTTTTTGAGTTAAGTAATGGAATTTTATAAACACTAAAAGGTGTATTTTGCGTTTTGTTTATGCCATATTCCTCTGTAAGTAAGGGAATTCCATTTTCTAAAGTTTTTTTATCAGATCTCAGATTTTTGTATGCTTCTCTACCATCTTTTAAATCAAAATCAGTTTTACCTATAATAGAGTCTTTTTCTAATGCGGAAATATCTGCAGCAAATTTATTAGTATAAATATATTTTCCTTCTTTATCTTTTATATAAATGCTACAGGGTAAAGAATCTAAAATAGTTTCTAAATCTTCTATAGTGTATAAGCGTTTAGTATCTATCATTAGTACCTCCATTCAGTTAATTAATGCATTTTACAAATAATGTAACACAAAAATACATGAATTTATCCTTTTATTAATAAAAGGACTATTTATGTACATAAATGGCAAGATAATATAATGAATTTTTATTGAAAATATAATGTGAATTGATATAATATACAAGACTATATTTAAGAATTATGCTTTATGGGGGTAAAATGTTTAAAATAGCTATATGTGAAGATGATAAATATCAAATTGATATTAACAAACTTTTAATAAATAAGTGGGCAGAAAAAAAAGAAATTTCACTTAGTATAAGGTCTTTTCTTTCAGCTGAAGAATTTATTATTAAGAATGAAAGTATTATAGAATATGACTGTATAATAATAGATGTAGGATTAAAAAAGATAAATGGAATAGAGCTAGCAAAAATAATAAGAGAAAATAATAAAGATGTTAGTATTATTTTTATTAGTGGATTAGAGCAATATATATCATATGGATATGATTTTGAAGCTATACATTATTTACTTAAGCCGGTAAACGAAGAAAAATTTTTAGTTTGTTTGGATAAAGCATGGAAGAAAAAGTGTTCATATAAAAAAGAAAAAGATATCATTACTATTAAGAGATTTGGTGATATTATAAATTTAAAATTTGACGATATAGCATATTGTGAATCTTATCAACATTATATAGAAATTAATACTAAGGATAGTAAAGTAATAGTTAAAAAGAAAATATCTGATTTAGAAAAAGAATTAGATGGAAATTTATTCATTAGAACTCATAGATCTTATATAGTAAATATTTCATATACAAAAGAGATAAAGAAGAATAGTATAATATTAAAAAATAACATTGAAATTCCAATTAGTAAAATGAAAAAGAATAAAGTAAAAGAGTTTTATTTTAAATATTTTTAAAGATATAAAAACTCATATTTTATAAAATTATAGTAAAGTATGAGCTTTTATTTCTGAATGTAAT
>NZ_JAASHD010000057.1:0-16855 GCF_019734375.1 Clostridium sp. K04 | reverse complement strand
ATAATCCTAATTTTCCTATTTTTTCATCTCTAATTAATATTCACTTTTTAAAAGATCAATTATGCTCATCCCTATTATATTATTTAAATTTTGAAAAATTTCAAAGATATTCTTACTTTTAATTAACATGTAAATATATTGTTTTGATAAATCCACCTTATAAACACTTCTAATTCTTGCGTCTAATAATTCCTTGATTCTATTCTCTTCCTCTTTAAGTTCCACAACATATTTCTCTTTATTTTCAACTTCTAACTTACTTTCATTTATGGAGTTAATTAACTCAGAAATTTCACTTTGCATATTATCTATTTGTTTTTGATATTCACTTATTTCAACTTGAAGAGCATACAACTCATTTTCCTTTTCAGTAATAATCTCTTCTAAATCACTAACTTCATCTTTTTTCCCTTGAATTTCACTATTCAGATTAGATTTTTCCTCTTCTAAACTTTCAATTTTATTTTTATTATCTTCTATTTCATTTTTAATTGAATCACTTTTTTCGGCAAAAACATAATTTGTATTAATTAACAATATAATTAATACTGCATAAATAATTTTGTTTTTAAACTTCATATATCCCCCATCTTATCATCATTTGTTTTAAACTTTACTCTATTTCAACCTTTTGTATTTCAGTTATTCGAAAGTTATTATCAATATATTCTAATCCTAATATAAATGAACTCTCATTATAAGTTTTAAAGAAAGGTAATATTTTTTTATAGATATTATAATTAACCTTTGTTACAACACTTGCCTTATATACACTATCTTCATATTTAAAATCACTTTTTTCAATTTCTACATTCATATCTGCAATTTCATAATTATTAGAAAATAGTAATGTTTTTTCATTTATATAATTATATACTGAATCTCTAACACTATCTGTACAATTAATGATGTTCTCCTTATTTCTTTTATTTAATCCTTCAAATACGGATTCATAAAACCCATTAATATCTTTACTTACAATATTAATTAATTCATCATTTACCATGCTTATATCTAGCTTAATATATTCCTGATTACTTATATTTTCTTCATCACTTTCTATAGTTCCCCAAGGAAATTCTCTCTGTAATTTAATTACTATATCTTTTTCCTTAGGTATAGGCCCAAAGTTTTTAATCTCCTTTGCTAATAAACCTGTATTCTCATTATTTATTAATACCTTTGCATCATCAAAATTTGAATATAAAGTAACATAATTGCCATCAATCTTAAGTTCAACCTTTTTGTCTTCAAGTATGCTTATATTAATATCATTACAAATATCTCCAAATTGTGTTTCATAAGTATATTTAACATTATAAATACCTGGAATAACATCAAACTGGGCAACATCCTGCAAATTAAATTTCTTATCTTCAAATTCAACCTTTATATCTTTTGTGTTAGTAGTAAATTCAACTTCAACAGTATCTAAAGCAATATAATATCTTTTATAAAATAGTCCTTGCTTACTTTTTATTTCAAAATTTCCGTATTCTCCATTTTTTCTTAATTCATTTATTAATTTTTTTATTTTATCTTCATTTCCACTGTAATAATTAAAAAGAGGCTTAAATTCACTTTCTGATATTTTTTCATCCCTTACTCTTATAATTTTAGCTATTTTGAAGCTATTTTCAGTAATTAATGACTTTTTTAAATCCTCTAGCATTTCCTCTTCACTTATATTTATTGCATTAAACAATATAAATCCAAAAATCATCATAAAAGAAATTAATGAAATAATAATTACCTTAGTTCTATTTAATACTTCTATTATCCCTAATTCTTTTATATTTTTTATATCACTTATTTTACATTCTAAATAAACTTTAAATTTGTTGGCCATATTCTTAAACATAATAGTTCCTTTTGCCATTTAATCTTACTCCAAAATATCTATAATCCATTTTCCACAATCAACACACTTATATAATCTTATTACAAATAAATCCATTATTTCACCTTGTGCTCTTGTAGGATTATTTTCAAGTTCTTCCTTAGTTATAAACTCATCATTTCCATCTATAAATCCTTGAATTTCTACTATATAATTTTTATTGGTTTTATTACAACATTCATTTTCACCAACACATTCAATTTCATCATAACTTAAAGAATTTTGCAGTTCTTCAATTATAGGAATTATATCTTCATATTCATTTATATTATCTAAAAAATCCTCTTCATTAAAATTCAAATCATTAATACTAAATAATCTCATTTTCTTCATCTCCTTGTATAATTAGTTTACACTTTCATAATATACTACATTTCCTGTGCTATTCAACATTTTATTTCATTATTCAGTGTTTTATTTATTTATATGATGAATAATACTTGAATAATTTATCGCTTTATATTAAATTAATGTTTGAATATAGTTATAAAATTTTAATAATAAATTAGGAGAGAGATCAATGAAAAATAAAAAAAAATCTAGCTCTAAGACTAGAAGACTTGTTCTCATAGGAGCTCTAGGTGGAATTTCAATATTCCTTGGTGTAAGCGGATTAGGATTAATACGTTTACCAATATTCAGTCTTACTATTATGCATATTCCTGTAATCATAGGAGCATTATTAGAAGGCCCAGTAGTCGGAATATCAGTAGGTTTAATTTTTGGATTATTTTCAATGTATCAAAACATTACTGCTCCTGGCTTAACTTCTTTTATATTCTGGAATCCTATTGTGGCATTAATTCCAAGAATGTTAATTGGTATTGTAGCTTATTATTCATTCAAACTATTTAAAAGTAAAATTAAAAATACAGGAGTATGTGCTGGAATAGCTGCAGTTTTAGGAACATTAACTAATACAATTGGTGTATTAGGATTAACTTATATTCTATATCTTGATCAATATGCACAAGCTAGAGAAATTTCAAGAGAAGCTGTTGCTGGCACTTTGCTTACTGTTGGATTAACAAACGGAATTCCTGAAGCTATAGTTTCAGCCCTAATAACAATTCCAATAGTCGTTACAATGCTTAAACTTAAAAGAAATTAACTATTTTTGAATGCATATTTTGATAAACTTCTTATCAAAATATGCATTGAATTTTCTTTTATGATATTTTTCCACTTCCACATCTTAGTTAATATATTCTTTTTTTCCTATACTTCCTTTACTTTTATAGATTATATAATTTACTTCTACACATAATACTAGTGTAAGTAAGAAAGATTACTTACAAAGGAAAATAAATATTAATTTATTTAAAGGAGGGTCTTTTATGGCTCAAAAGTTAGTACCAGAAGCAAAAAACGGATTATCAAAATTTAAGAATGAAGTAGCAAGCGAAATGGGTGTTCCTTTCACAGACTACAACGGAAACTTAACTTCTAAACAATGCGGAAGCGTTGGTGGAGAAATGGTTAAGAGAATGGTTGAACAATACGAACAAGGAATGAAATAACTAACTCCACAAAAAAATAAGTTAATAAAATTAGAGAGTGTGAATATTGCATAATATTTACACTCTCTTCCTTTTTTCTTTTAAAATGATAATAAATTTTATTAACAGTTATAAATAAATATCATCATCATATTTATATTAAAACTTCTACCCCATAGTGATCTGAGATAATATGTTTATTATCTTTATTAAAGATAACTTTAGATCTCAAAACTTTTATTTCTCTATTTGTCAGTATTAAATCTAATCTTTTATCTTCTTCTTGCATTTCCCACCCTGCAATTTTACCTTTTACTGTAACACCATCATCTTTTTCCTCAGCCATTACATAAGTGTCTTTTAAACCTAATTTCATTAAATAATCATAACCTTCATTTCTTACATATGCATTATTATTAAAATCCCCCATAACAAAGGCTAATCTATCATCACTTATATTTTCAATAAGCATATCAGCATGATATTTAAAAGGTTCTATATCATCATTCCACCATCCAGTATGACAACTATAAAAATCAACCTCATTACCTTCAATATTAACTGTGATACTTATAATTTTTCTACTTCTATAATTTCTTTTATTATCACTTTTAGAAACATAAAATGATTTACAATCTTTTATTTTATGTTTAGTTAATATGGCTAATCCTTCTTCATATATATCATAACCTATATGGGAGTAATCCCATATAAAGTTATATTTACTTTCATTAATTTTATTTAACTCTTCAATTAATAGCTGTGCAAAATTATCCTCTTTTATCATAGCCTGTAATAATTTCGAATTAATTTTTTGACTAACTTCTTGAAGCGCTATGACATCATATTGTTTTTCTTTTATTATCTTAGCCAAATATTTAATTTTTTCAATTTGATTATCTTCTTGCCAAGAATGACAATTTAAAGTTAAAAGCTTCATATTATACTCCTAATAAATCTTGAATATCAGATTTTAAAACATCTGCCTTTGGCCCATATATTGCTTGTACTCCATTATCTTTTAATATTAATCCTAATGCACCATTTCTCTTCCACTCTTTTTCTTCAGCTACTTTAGAAACTTCCTTTACAGTAACTCTTAACCTAGTCATACAAGCATCTACATCTTCAATATTTTCTTTCTCTCCTAATAAAGAAATTATTTTTACGGCTAATGTATCGTTAGCTGTTGTTTTATCTACAGCCACTTCCTTGACCTCTTCACTTTCCTTTTCTTCATCATAGTTTCCTAGACGTCCTGGAGTAGGTATTTTAAATTTTTTAATGCAGAAATTAAATACTCCAAAATTAATTCCGAAAAACGCTAAACATGCAATTATAAAATTAATAACATCTCCAACTAATCCAGCATTAACAAGCATTGGTATACGAGTTATAAGTTCTATTGCTCCAAAGGCATGAACTCTTAAATTTATTATATCTGCTAATGCAAATGCTAAACCTGTAAGTATTGCATAAACAATATAAAGTACTGGTGAGATAAACATAAATAAGAATTCTATTGGTTCACTTACACCTGTTAAAAATACTGCTAATCCTATAGATACAAACATAGATTTATATTTTTTCTTCTTATCCGCATCAACATTTTTATACATAGCAAAGGCAACCCCTAATAATGATGCAGTTGATAAAATTACTTGTCCTACTTTAAATCTTGCTGGAACAACTGTAGCTAATAAGTTATTATATTCTGTCATATTTCCTGCAGATTTAAAGTTAATTAAATCTGTAATCCATGCAAACCACAATGGATCTTGCCCTGCAATCACAGTTCCTGCAGCTGCACCAGTTAAAGATGTATAAACCCCACCTAACTCAGTATAGTTAACAGGAATAGTAAGCATATGATGTAAACCAAATGGTAGTAACAAACGTTCTAAAGCTCCATATATAAATGGTGCTAAAACAGGAGCCGTATCTTTTGAATTTGCAAGCCAAATACCAAAACTATTTAATGCCCCTTGTGCAAAAGGCCATACTATTGATAATACTAATGCTGTAATTGTTGACCATAAAATAACAACGAAAGGAACAAATCTTTTTCCATTAAAAAAGCTTAAAGCTTGTGGTAGTTTATTATAATTGTAATATTTATTAAATAATGTTGCTCCTAAGAAACCTGAGATAATACCAATAAACACTCCCATATTAAGTGCTGGTGATCCTAAAACACTTGTGAAGTAATCTGGAACAGTTAATGTAGCTCCTAATAAAGATTTAACTGTTGCTGTACTATCAGATAACATTTCTGTAGTTACACCAAAAATTGCTCCTGTAATACGATTAATTAACACAAATGATAATAATCCTGCAAAAGCCCCTCCAGCTCTTTCTTTAGCCCATGATCCACCTATTGCAACTGCAAATAATATATGAAGATTTCCTATAATGCTCCACCCTATATTATCCATTACTCTAGATATAGCTTGTATTATATCAGCTTCAAAATACATTCCTAAAAGCTTACCAAAAGTAATCATTAATCCAGCTGCTGGCATAACAGCTATAACTACTAATAAAGCTTTTCCGAATTTTTGCCAAAAATCAAATGATAATAATTTGCCCTTTTTCTTTGTTTTACCCATTTTAAATTCCCCTTTTTTCATTTGCAATGTAATTTATTACAAATATTTTTAATTATTAATACTTTTAAATATTCTTTATTTTATAACCTTATAAATTCTTGCTTCATATGGCCTTAAATCAAACTCAGTTAATAAAGCATGTTTTTCAACATTATAATTACTTAATAATAATCCATCACTATGAAGGTTAATATCATAAGAATACTTAACATTATCATGAGATAAATTAACTATTATTACAAATTCCTCTTCCCTCATAATTCTCGTATAAGCATATATTTTCTCATGATCTTCTAGTATTAAATCATAACTACCATATATAAGAGTTTTATTTTCTTTTCTTATATTAATCATTTTTTTATAAAAGTTTAAAATAGAATTTTCATCTTTTAATTGATCTTTTACATTTATATATTTATGATTTTTATTTATTTTGATCCACGGCTTTCCAGTAGTAAATCCAGAATTTTCACTACTATCCCATTGCATTGGAGTACGTGAATTATCTCTTGATACTGCCCATACATATTTTAATGCTTCCTCACCACTTAATCCTTGTTCAACCTTTTCCTTATAGATATTTATTCCCTTAACATCGTTATAGTCATAAATAGAATCAAATTTTACATTTGTCATCCCTATCTCTTGTCCTTGATAAATGAATGGTGTACCTTGTTGCATAAAATACATAAGACCAAAAGCAGTTGCACATTCTTTTAAGTATTCTTTATCATTTCCCCAAGTTGATGTAACTCTAGGTATATCATGATTTTCTATATATAGTGCATTCCACCCTTTTCCATCCAAAGCTTTTTGCCATTTTGTTAATACTTTCTTATAATTTCTAACATTAAAATTGTTCTCACTTTCAGCTCCCCATAAATGTAAGTGTTCGAATTGGAATATCATATTAAACTTCCCATCTTTTTCTCCAACCCACAAATCTGCTTCTTCAGCATCTACTCCATTAGCTTCTCCTACAGTCATAATGTCATACTTATCGAAAGTTCTTTCTTTAAGTTCTTTTAAATATTTATGAATTCCAGAAACATTCATATGTTTATCAAATGATTCTACATATTTTAACCCTTTAGGGTTTGGCATATCTACTAATCCATCTTCTTTTTTAATATGACTTATTGCATCTACTCTAAATCCATCAATTCCTTTATCTAACCACCAGTTTATCATTGAATAAATAGCTTCTCTTACTTCTTTATTATCCCAATTTAAATCTGGTTGTTTCTTAGTAAATAAATGCATAAAATATTCTTCTGTATTTTTATCAAATTCCCATACAGATCCCTTAAAAATACTTTCCCAATTATTAGGCTCCTTATTATCCTTTCCAGCTCTCCAAATATACCAATCTCTTTTTGGATTATCTTTTGATGATTTTGATTCTATAAACCATTTATGTTCATCGCTTGTATGATTTACAACTAAATCAATTATCAATTTCATCTGTCTAGCATGTACTTCCCTAAGTAATTCATCAAAATCATCCATATTCCCAAAATCACTCATAATATCTTGATAATCACTAATATCATATCCATTATCATCATTTGGAGATTTATACATAGGACATATCCAAATAACATCAATTCCTAAATCTTTTAAATAATCTAACTTAGATGTTATTCCTTTTAAATCCCCAATTCCATCACCATTAGAATCTTTAAAACTTCTTGGATATATTTGATACCCAACCGCTTCTTTCCACCAAACTCTCTCCATATTTTCACCCCTAATTCATGCAATCGGTTGCATAACTGTTTAAATAATATGTACAGCTTCACAGCTGTACATATTTAAAAAAAGACTATAAGCTTGTCTTTTTTAAAATTTCTAAATTTAATATAACATTTCAAGAAATTGTTTACAACACTAATTTGGGCCAAAATTCCTCAAATTTTACGATTACATTCATTTATCTTCCTTTTCCTCTCATTAATGCAATCGGTTGCATAATTTATATATTTACTTTAATGATTCTCTTTCTATTAAATTGGTTTCTATAACATGATAACCTTTATTTTCTCTATTTTCTAACTTATCTATAATAAGCTTTGTTGCATATCTACCCAATTTTTCAGAGTTTATATCCACTGAAGCTAAAGGTGGATTCTTATATTGAGATAAAGGAATATTATTAAATCCAACAACAGATATATCTTTATATACTAATTCTTCTATTGCTCGTTGTACTCCAAAACCTAATAAGTCATCTGTAGCAATAATAGCATTAACTTTATTTTTTTCTAAAATTCTATGCGCTGCAATGTATCCTTCTTCTTCAGTAAAATTATTCATTTCAATTATTAACTCATTATCAATTTCTATATTCCTGCTATACATAGCCTGTTTGTATCCATTTAATCTATCTTTCGAAACATTTATATCTGATTTAGCTCCAATAAATGCGATAGTTTTATTTCCTCTTTCAATCAGTTTTTGAGTTAAATTATATACAGCTGCAAAATTATCATTATCAACCCATAAAACACCATCTATTTGTTCTGGCCTACCTATAACAACAAAAGGGAATTGTTTTTTCTTTAAATAGTTAATTGTAATATCATTGTCTTTTACATTAAAAAGACATAAACCATCTATAAGATTACCTTCTGTTACTTTCTTTACCCATTCTTCTTCATCAGCCTTTTTATCTTTAAATGCATACATGATATAATAATCCTCTTTTTCTGCATACATACTAATTCCCTTCATTGCTTGGACAAAAAATGGATTTTCAAACGAAACCTCTGCACCCCCTGGTAGTAGGACAGCTAATATTCTTGTTCTATTATTAGCTAAACCTCTTGCAACTATACTAGGCGTATAATTTAATTTTTTTATAGCTTCATTTACCCTTTCCTTAGTTTCTTCACTTATTTTTCTGCTATTTGCCAAAACTCTAGAAACTGTAGACGTTGCCACTTGTGCTTCTCTTGCTACATCCTTTATTGTTACCTTCATACTTAATACCTCTCATTTATAATATTAAAATCATTATATTATAAATTTTTAGCAAAATAAATAGTAGCACTTCTTAATATTTAATAGTTGTAAATTAAACATTTTATCATGCTACTATTTTTATATATTTTTATATTTAATTATCTTTAATAGGTCTAGTTGTACTTATTGATTTATGCTTGCTTATAGCTTTGACGTTTATATTAGATCTATACTCTGTTTCTGCCCAATATATATTTTCTGCAACTAACGCTTCTTTATTAAGCTCAACACCATCTAAAATAATTTCTTTAAACTTATTATATCCAGCTCTATCTATTAAATGTCCACCATGTAAATATTCTGGTTTATAATCTAACGCCCAAGCTGAGAACTTTTGCCAATTCGCAAATATTCCAAGAACTGTTTCTTCACTTGCAAAGTTAACAAATGTTTTGCCCATTCTAGGATTTTGTTTACCAGTTCTACCACCTATAACTATTCTATAGAATTTTTTAGGACTACGAGTCCATGCACTTGTTGGACATGCTAATACACATTCAGCACAACCTACACAACAACATGGATCTTTATCTACTAATCCATTTTCATTTAAACTTAATACTCTTGTTGCATGATGATCACATGCTTTTACACAAGCTCCACATCCAATACATCTTTCCTTATGATATTCCATTCTAGCTTGACCAATTACCCCAAAATCTTGGAAGTGAGCCTTACCACAGTCATTAGGACAACCTGCAATTGATACCTTAATATGATAATGTGATGGGAATATTAAGTTTTCTACCTTTGTTGCTAATTCCTTAGTATTTATATTTCCTTTTATGCAATGTGTATTCCCTATACATGCCATTATATTTCTAGCACCTATTGTAGGATATCCCTTATCATCTATAGGCATATTACAATTACATTCATCAACTTCTACTTCTTTAATATATTCTTTAATATATTCATTAACTGATTCTATATTTTCATATTTTATTCCTGGAATATTAAAAGTTTGTCTCATTCCCATGTGGAAAGTTCCATTCCCCCAAGTTAATGATATATGTTCTACATCACTTAAGTATTTTGCATTTATTGTTCCCCCTGGAATGCGCATTTGTAACATAAATTCTCCAGGAACTTTTGATTGACGGAAACAATTTATTCTAGTCTTCTTTATATCTATATCGTGATTCATAATATAATTCCTCCTAATCTAATAAATCCTTTGCTTTAGTATAATTAAATACAGGACCTTCTAGACAAACATAAGTTTCATCTACTCTACAATGTCCACATTTTCCTACTGCGCAAGACATTTTTCTTTCAAAAGAAACATATATTTTCTCTTCTGGAACTCCCAATTTTACAAATTCTAAAGATGTAAATTTCATCATCATTGGTGGTCCTACTATTATTACTTCATAATTATCTCCAAATTTTTCGAATGGTAGCTTAGCTAAATGTGTTGTAACTAATCCATTTTCAAACCCTTCTTTTTCACCCTTATCTAATGTATATATAGCTTCAAATTTTTCTTTCCATAATGCTAATTCATCTTTAAAAAGAACTGAATTTTCATCTTTAAAGCCACATATTAAATTAACACTTTTTGTATATGTTTCATCATTAAAAAACATATTTATCATACTTCTTACTGGAGCAACCCCTGTTCCTCCTGCTACTATAATTACATTTTTACCTTTTAATTTTTCAACTGGCCATCCCTTACCATAAGAACCTCTTAAAAATAATGTATCTCCTGGTTGTAAAGTAAAAATTTTATCTGTTACTTTTCCTACTGAACGAATAGTAAATTCTAAATATCCATCACCAAACCCACTAACTGATATCGGAGCTTCTCCAACTTTAGGAATTGATAATTGTAAAAACTGTCCATGTTCAACTTTAATATCAGTTTCAACTTTAAATGTATATTCTAAATTACTTTCTTTTCTTACATCAATAATTTTATATGCTTTTGGTGTTAATATATTGCGCATTAATTTTTACCTCCAACAATTTCTTTAACTGCCTTGTCTACTTTGTTTATAGTTGCTGTAATAGAAATATGTTCTGGACATCTATCTGTACATCTTCCACAACCTACGCACATGTGATTATCTCCAAATTGTTCTTTATAGTCATGTATTTTATGTAATATCTTATATCTCATTTTATCGCTAGCATTAGTTCTAAATCTGTGTCCTCCTGCCATTTCATCAAACCCATCAATATGGCAAGATGCCTGTACTCTTTTTCTTTCTCCAACATTAGCATTTTCATTGTAAATTATATCTCTAGTTGTATAGCAAGAACATGTTGGACAAGCTACAGTACAGCTTCCACATTGAATACATCTTTTATCATACTCTTTCCATACTGAATGTTCTTTTAATTTATTTAATACTTCCTTACTTTCTATTTCTGGAAGATTAACCTCTGCCATATTCTTCTCTATAAATTTAAGTTCAAATTCTTCTTTAGCACAATCTGTGAAATACTTATCAAACTCGTTATCATTAATGTTAAATAATGCTGAATTTTCATCAAATCTCACAGCTAAGCTATAATCATCTGTTTTGTTACTTCCCATTGTTGTACAAAAACAAGTATCAAATCCTTCAACACACTCTATACAGACAAACTTAACCTTTTCTCTAATTCTTTTATAAAAGGCGTCTTCAAATCCACCATTTTCCAAGTAAATTTTATCTTGTCTTTTTTGTGCATTTATATCACAAGGTCTTGCAAATATTAATATCTTTTTATCACCATATGGATTTTTACTTTCTCTAAATTCATCTTCAGTAAAAAAGTATAACGTTTGATTAATTGGTGTAATTAATTCTTTTGCTGGATATGTCGATTTTTCTTTATAAACAATTTCTTGAAAAGAATTAACTTCACCATACTTAATTATATCTGTATCTGAATATCTGCCTTGTTTTAAGAATCTTTTTGGTGCATATATCATATACTCCCTTTTCAATTCTTCAAATAAATTATTTACTTCATTTGATAACAATTTATATCCCATATCTATTCCTCCAACTCTATATTTTAAGCTTTTAAAAATTTTTATCTACAACCTCACTATACTACTTTCGTTATTAAATTAACAATCGAACTTTATCATAATTACCATTTAAAACTTTTATAACAACTTTTTCTAATTGGCTCTTTAAAGAATTTATCTATATCATATCGATTTCAAATTAATTAATCAGTAGGACTATAAAAGGCTTGTTAATCGTATATACATAAACTGTGAAACTCTCAATTTGCATAGTATACTAAAAATTATATGCATATGATTTTTTTATGCATTTGCTTCTATTATTTTTACTCCACTCTAAAAACTTTCTAAAACCACAAGTAAAAGTTATGGTATTATAAATACAAAAAAAAGATTATATTAAATAAATATTAATATAACCTTTTTTCTATCTTTTTTATATTTTAGCTTCCACTACTTTCATATCTACTAATACCTAAAAGCCATATTCTATAAGCTACTAACAAACTAACAACACCTATAAAACAAGTCATCACGACCCCTAAAACAAAACTTCCTTTTCCTAATAAATATGCACTTGGAAAATATCCTGTAAATGCAAAAGGAATTATAAATGTTAATACACCTCTAATCCACCCTGGATAAATCGTTATTGGATATTTAACAAATGTACTTAATTGATAAACCATGAAAAGATAGCTTTGTGCAAATTTAACCCAAAATGCTATGGAAGCAACAGCAAGTTTTATGGCTGTATAAATAAAACTTGCAAATATAATAATAATAACTAACGATATCATCTTTATAATAGTAACTTCAACGCCTAATTTAACCCATGAAAATATTAAAAGAATACTACCTATAATTATCTCACCAAAGCCATCTGGTTGAAATTTTTCAACTATAACTTGAAATAATGGATTTAATGGTCTTACTAAATACTTATCAAATTTTCCTTCAACTATAGTTTGCCAACTAAATATCCAAAGCTGATCTGTAAAAACATGATCTATTCCTCTAGGAATTTGAGCAAAACCATATATAAATAATATTTCATAAAAACTCCATCCCTTTAATGATGGTATATTATTAAATATTAACCCTATAAAAATAACTCCTATAGATTGTACAAACAAAAAACCTATAAGCCCTAAAATAAAATCCGCTCTATACTCTATCAAGGTCTTGATATATTGTTGTAAGAACTTTATATATAATTTGCAGTACTTCTTCATATATCTTACCCCCCTAAAATAGTTAAATTTTTAATCAAAGCTTTCCACATTATTTTAGAAATTATCATAAGTACTATTACCCAAAATATCTGTAATCCTAATGCTATTATAATATCTGCTCCAGTAATCTTTCCTAAATAAATCATTGTTGGAGTATAAATAGATGAACTAAATGGTAATAAGTTAATTATTGCCTGAGCCCATTCTGGAAAAAACGCTATTGGAATTAACATTCCAGACAACAAATTCACTATAGCCTGCATTATTTGTGACAACCCCCACATATTTGTTATTTTAAAAGCAACAAGGCCAAATATATAGCTAAAGTAAAAATTAATAAATATCCCTATAATAACACTAAAAAAATATAATAATATTCTTACAATACTTACATAACCAAAAAACTTATAATACAAAATTGTAGTTATAGAAAATGTAATTATAAAAATTACAATAAAATTATATAATATACTTCCTAACCCCTGAAACAACATTCTTTTTTCATAATTCAGTGGTCTAACTAAATTTATTGCAATAGAGCCATCCTTAACTTCTCTTGAAATATCATGACTGATATCAACACTTATCATAACAGAAGTAATAAATGATATAAAAATATAAATTATCATTTCATTAAATCCAAATCCATTTAGAATACTTTCATTACTACTTTCATAAATAGCTTTCCATAAATAATATGTTACAGCCAACATAAGCAAATCACCAAACATAAAGAAAAGCACATTAGCTTTATAAGATATTAATCTTTGAAAAACATTTCTAGCAAATGGAATATAAGGCTTGTATCTATTTAATTTAAACATCGATTACACCTCATTTTTATACATCTTCTTTACAATATCCTCTATACTTGTTTCTTTCACAGCAAAGTCTACCACTGTTATTTTTTTCATTACTCTACTTATTATTTCTGAAGAAGATATCTTATTTATATTAAATGTAATAAATAGTTTATTTTCTTTAAAATCTATTTTAAAATCTTTATCTTTATATATATCATCAAAGATATTTAAGCTTTCTAAAGAAATTTCCTCTTTTACTTGTATTTCTACAGTTGCTAAATACCCATACTCTTCTTTAACCCCTTTAATCTCACCATCATATATCTTCTTCCCCTTATCAATAATAATAATTCTATTGCAAAGTTCCTCAATATCATCTAAATCATGAGTAGTTAATATGATAGTTGTGCCATACTTCAAATTAATTTCCTTTATAGCTTTACGAACATTTTCTTTTACAACTACATCTAATCCTATCGTTGGTTCATCAAGATATATTACCTGTGGATTATGTATTAGTGCAGCTGCTAAATCTGCCCTCATTCTCTGACCTAAAGATAAAGTTCTAACAGGACTTAAAAAGAACTCCTCTAATCCTAACACTTCCTTTAAGAATTTCATTCTCTCTTCAAAATCCGCATCACTTACATCATATATATCCTTTAATAATGAAAAGGTCTCTGATATAGGTAGATCCCACCATAACTGAGTCTTTTGACCAAAAACAACCCCAATATTTTTTGCATTCTCTTCTCTATTTTCATAAGGCACTAAATTATTAACATAAACCCTTCCACTTGTAGGTGTTAAAATACCAGTCATCATTTTTATAGTCGTTGATTTTCCTGCTCCATTTGCTCCAATATATCCAACGATTTCTCCATCATTTATTTCAAAACTAATGTCATCCACAGCTTTTTTAGTTATATATTCTGTAGAAAAAAAAGATTTAATAGCACCTTTAAACCCAGGATATTTTTTATTACTTTTAAATTCTTTGCTTAAATTCTCAACCCGTATCATAAACTCACCTTTCTTCATCATTTCATATAAATTTTATACTACTTCTTTTATAATTTCTGTAGTATTTATTAATTTTGTTTTATTTTACAATATTTTTGTAATATTTAACGATAAAAAGACTAAAGTCTATCATTGGACTTTAGTCTTTTATTTCCTTATATACTAACTATTATTTTATTTCTAATGTTTCTTGTGCTTTATTCCAAGAGTTATTTAATTTATCTACTTCTTTTTCAAACTCTTCCCTACTTCTCTTAGCTGCTAATGCAGAATCTTGAACAAAAGTTCCTCCCCATATATCAATAGAACCTTCATTTGTAATAAGATCAAACTTTCCTTCTTGTTCAACTGTTGCTGGTTCCTCTACTAATGTATTTACTCCAGATTCTAGGAATTCCTTAATTACTGTATTGTTTGACTCTATACCTTCTTTAGCTGGAATAAATCCATTTACATCTGCATAATCAGATTTTAAAAATGCATATAAAAAATCTTTTGCCTCATCCTTATGCTTTGACTTATTACTTACAGCTAATGCCCAGTCTGGACTACATACTGAATATAAAGTACCATCTTCTGTTGGAACTGGCATAAATCCTATATCGTCTGAATTCTCAGCTAAACTTTGTACTTGAGGAATTGCCCATGTTCCTAGTATTGCCATAGCTATTTTACCATTAGCTAAATCTACTTTTGATTGTTCCCAATTTGTAGTTGCTAAATCTTCCTCAACCCATCCATTACTTACAAATTCATATAGTACATCAAGTGATTTCCCTAATGGCTTATCACTTGCAAATATATCTTTTTCATTATAAGATTCATTCTTATAATTTTGATTTCCACTTAACATCCATCCATACATAAACCATTCTTTTAATGGCCATTTATCATTAAAATTGGTTGCTAGTGGAATTATTCCTACCTCTTTAAGCTTTTCTGCCGCTTCATATAACTCATCTAAAGTTTTTGGTAACTCTTCTATTCCTGCTTCTTTAAAAGCTGCTTTATTATAAACTATACCTTCTGCACCTAACCCATACGTTAATCCATAAACTGTATATTCTCCACTTTCCTCATCATAAACAGCTTTATTTGTATTAGATTTATAATCTTTTATCTCAGAATCTGTTGATTTTCCAAGTGGTTCAAAATAAGTTGGAAGTTCAGAAACTGGTAAACTATTTGGAATTAAAAGTACATCACCATAATCACTTGAATTAAGCCTTACCTTTGTATCCCCTTCATAGTCTGTTATACCTTGCCATTCAATTTTTACATTTGGATTATTTTCTGTATATTTATCAGAAAATGCTTTTAAATCTGTATTAACAATATCTGTTCTATTTGTTAAAACTGTTAAAGTAACCTTATTATCCTTTATTTCAGTAATATTCTTATCTACTTCATCATTCCCTTGACAACCTACAAATAAACTTGTACATACTATAGTAGCTAAAACCGAACATAATCCTCTTTTCATTATATTTCCCCCTCACCTTCTTAATAAAAATCTAAATGTTTAATTCTTATAACTTATTTAGATTTATATCTTTATACTAATGTATACATTTACAATTTCCAATATTTTTTACTTTTACAGTGATAATTGCTAATTATTCCGAACTTTTGCTAAAGATTGACTGAAATATTTTAATTTTTATTCATTTTAAATATTAATTAATAAAAAAAAGCAACTAAGAAAATTCTTAGTTGCTTTGGTGGCTTACCGGGGAATCGAACCCCGGACACCTTGATTAAAAGTCAAGTGCTCTACCGACTGAGCTAGTAAAC